>JAUIHC010000032.1 GCA_030432455.1 Phycisphaerae bacterium
CGTTCACCAGCTTCGCACCCGCCCGGATGATGCCGCCCTGCTCGCTGTCGCGGCCCACCATGAAGCCGGTGGTGTCGTGCACGAAGATCAGCGGAATCCGCTTCTGGTTGCAGTCCATGATGAAGCGGGCGGTCTTGTCGGCCGCGTCGTCGTAGATGACCGCGGGCATGTTGACCGCCTGCGACGGCCCAGCCTTGCCGCCGGGCATGCGTCGGGTGGTCATCATCCGCTGGTTCGCGACGATGCCGCAGGGTCGCCCCTCGATCCGCGCGTACGCACAGACGATCGACCGCCCGAAGTCGGCCTTGTACTCGTCCATCGAATCGCCATCGACGACGCACGCGAGCAGATCCCGCATGTCGTACTGCGCCCCGGGCTCGGGGCGGAAGACCTCGGGGATGTCGGTCGCGGGCCGCTCGGGCGCCGCGACCGCGAAGGGGGGCTCGGTCCGCGTCCGCGCCGCCATGCAGTCGAGCATGAGACGGCGGAGCCGGTCGAGACACGCCTCGTCGTCGGGCTCCTTGAAGTCGATGGTGCCCGAGATCTCGGCGTGCATCGAGGCGCCGCCGAGGGTCTCGTCGTCCACCTCCTGACCGATCGCGGCCTTCACCAGCGCGGGCCCGGCCAGATACAGCCCGCTGCCCTCGGTCATGAGCAGGGTGTCGCAGAGCACCGGGAGGTAGCCCCCGCCCGCGACGCAGTTGCCCATGATCGCGGCCATCTGGGGGATGCCCTTCGCGCTGATGACCGCGTTGTTGCGGAAGATCCGGCCGAAGTCGTCGGTGTCGGGGAAGACATCCTCCTGGAGCGGCAGGAAGACGCCGGCGGAATCGACGAGATAGAGAAGCGGCAGTCGGGCCCGCTCGGCGATGACCTGGGCCCGGATGATCTTCTTGCAGGTCATCGGGAAGAACGCCCCCGCCTTCACGGTGGCGTCGTTGGCGATGATCATCGACGGTCGCCCGCCGACCTGCCCGATCGTGGTCACGACGCCCGCCGAGGGGGCCCCGCCGTACTCCCGATACATGCCGTGGGCGGCGAAGAGGCCGCACTCGAAGGTCGGCGCCCCGGGGTCCACCAGCCGGGCGATCCGCTCACGAGCGGTCAGCCGGCCGTGCCGGTGCTGTCGCTCGATCCCCTTGGGACCGCCACCCTCGCGGATCCGGTCCGCCTCGGCCTGCATCGCCTCGATCGCCGTCAACAGGGTCTCGCCGGCCATGGATCTGGTCGCTCCCGTGGGTTCTGGGCCCGGGAGACCGCACCATCGGCCCCTCGGGGCCGGAAGGATACCCTCCCCGCGAGGGGTCACCCGCCACCGAGTCCGCGGGGGGGCCACCCGGGGAATCGGCCGGTCTCTTGAGCCGACCGAGGGGAGCCGGTAGACTCCGCGATCCAACATCTGGAAAGCAGTACCGATGGACCGGGCATCTGGGCCCGATCCCAAGAGATTCAGACGAGGCCGCAATCGGCCACGCAGGAAGACGTCCCCCGATGAGCATCTCTCTCGCCCGCAAGGCCGAAGTCCGTGGTGAGCACGGCCGCCACGACTCCGACACCGGTTCCCCCGAGGTCCAGATCGCGGTCCTGACCGACCGCATCAAGACCCTGCAGGACCACTTCGCCGGCCACAAGCACGACCACTCGTCGCGCCGCGGCCTGCTCGCGATGGTCAGTCGCCGCAACAAGCTTCTCCGCTACCTCCAGCGGACGAACCGCGACTCGTACCTCGCCACCATCCAGAAGCTCGGTCTTCGCAAGTAGTCCAGTCCTCGCCGTGACGGCCGCTCAGGCGGCAGTCGACGGTGGACAGTCTGCTCGCGGCCTGTCCGCCGCCCTCTGCCTCCGATCAGAGCGGCCGCGCGGTTTCCTCGCGCCCGGGAATCGTTCCTGCGGCGCCGCACCCGCGCGGACCCGCGGCTTCGACGCCGCCATCCCCGCAACTTTTTGGAAGGCAGACCTCACATGGCCGCCACCTTCGTTGAACGTGAGATCGGAGGCCGCACGCTGCGGCTTGAGACCGGTCGAGTCGCCAAGCTCGCCTCGGGAGCCATCATGGCCACCTACGGCGAGTCCACCGTCATGGCCAGCTGCGTCCGGTCGAATCCGCGACCGGGCATCGACTTCTTCCCGCTGCAGTGCGACTACCGCGAGCGGCTCTCCGCCGCGGGCAAGTTCCCCGGCGGCTTCCGCAAGCGTGAGGGCGCTCCCAACGAGAAGGAGATCCTCACCATGCGGATGATGGACCGTCCGATCCGCCCGCTCTTCCCCGACGGGTTCATCGACGAGATCCAGATCCAGGCGTGGGTCATGAGCCACGACGGCCAGAACGACACCGACGTGCTGGCCTGCACCGCGGCCGCCGCCGCGGTCTCGATCACCGACGCCCCCTTCCAGGGCCCCCTCGCCACGGTGCGGGTCGGCCGGATCGTCACCGACGAGGGTGAGACCTTCGTCCTCAACCCGACCGTCACCCAGATGGAGTATTCCGATCTCGATCTCGTGCTCTCGGGTCACGCCGACGGCATCAACATGATCGAGGTCGGCGCCGCCGAGGTCGAGGACGACGTCGTGCTCGACGCCATCCGCTTCGGCTACGAGGAGGGCATCAAGCCGATCCTCGAGCTCATCACCGAACTTCGCGAGAAGTGCGGCGCCCCCGAGCCCGACGCCGGCACCCTGCACCTCCCCTCCGACGAGGTGGCGCAGATCGTCAAGGACAAGGTCTACGACCGACTCGTCGAGGCCCGCAAGATCCACGGCAAGCACGACCGCGGCGCCGCGGTCGGCGAGCTCCGCGACGAGATGCTCCACGAGTGCTTCCCGCTCCCGGAGAACGCCTCGTACACCGAGTACAAGACCGCCGAGGATCGCCGTTCGCAGGCGAAGGAGGCGTTCCGCACCCTCGAGAAGAAGATCACCCACATGCTCGTGGCCGAGCACGGCATCCGTGCCGACGGCCGCGGCCTGAAGGAGATCCGTCCGATCGAGATGGAGCCGGGCGTCTTCCACCGCACCCACGGCTCGGCGTTCTTCCAGCGGGGCGAGACCCAGTCGCTGGTCACCTGCGTCCTCGGCACCAACAAGGCCGAGCAGATCGTGGACGGCCTGCTCCCCGAGTACGCCAAGAAGTTCTACCTCCACTACAACTTCCCGCCCTTCTGCGTCGGCGAGGCCGGCCGCATCATGGGACCGGGACGTCGTGAGGTCGGCCACGGCGCCCTCGCGGAGCGGTCGCTCCTGGGCGTCATCCCGAGCACCGAGGACTTCCCCTACACCATCCGTCTGGTGAGCGACATCACCGAGTCGAACGGCTCGTCGAGCATGGCGTCGGTCTGCGGCGGCTGCCTCGCCCTCATGGACGCGGGCGTGCCGATCCGGGCGACCGTGGCGGGCATCTCCGTCGGCCGCTTCACCTCGGCCGAGGGCAAGGTGACCCACGTCACCGACATCATCGGCGAGGAGGACTTCTTCGGCGAGATGGACTTCAAGGTGTCCGGAAGCCGCGACGGCATCACCGGCATCCAGCTCGACCTCAAGGCCCGCGGCCTCTCGGTCGACGAGATCGGCGTGATCTTCGAGCAGGCGAAGGAAGGTCGCTTCCAGATCATCGACATGATGGAAGCCGTGCTCGCCGCGCCCCGCGAGGACATCTCGAAGTTCGCGCCGCGGATCATCACCGTCAAGATCAACCCCGACAAGATCGGCAAGCTCATCGGCCCCGGTGGCAAGACCATCCGCGGCATCCAGGAGCGGACCGGCTGCTCGATCGACGTCGAGGAGGACGGCACCGTCCTCATCGGTTCGACCGACGCGGCGATGGGCGAGCAGGCCCGCGCCGAGGTCGAGGCGCTCGGCGCCGAGATCAAGGTCGGCTCGATCTACGAGGGCAAGGTCGTCGCGGTGAAGGAGTTCGGTGCGTTCATCGAGCTCGCCCCCGGAACCGACGGCATGTGCCACATCTCCGAGCTCGCCCACGGCTTCGTGAAGTCGGTGGACGAGATCGTCGCGATCGGTGACACCGTCAAGGTGAAGGTCATCAACGTGGACGACACCGGTCGCATCAAGCTCTCGCGTCGGGCCCTGCTCGACCCGCCCGCCGACGGCGAAGACGGCGGCGAGGGTGAGGGCGGCGGTGAGCGCCGAGGCGGCGGCGGTGGCGGCGGGCGTCGCCGCGGCGGCGGCGGCGGTGGCGGACGTCGGGACTGACCCCTAAGACCCTGACATCGCTAACCTTGTGATTCACAGACGCCCGCCGGCACCCGCCGGCGGGCGTCTCCGTTCGGGGCGATCCCGCGCGAGCGGCCCATGCACCTTCACGCGATTGGTTCCGAGAAATGGCACATTCAGGGTTGCGGAATCCGGATTCGCCATCGACAATCGGGCTGACTGCGGGGGTGGTCGTCGTTCGACAACGATCCAGAGATGTGCATGGCATCGTCTGTCGGGACGACTCCGTTTGATCGGACACCCGAGAACCAGTCGCCCGTGTGCTCGTCGATCGAAGTGCCGTCCGTCGGCCCTGACGACTCGCATCCGACCACCGTCCTCGACGACGAAGGTCGAAACTTCGTTCATTCAGGTCGCCCGAGACCTGCACCCCGGAGAGACTCGCAGACATGCCCGATACGCGACTTGTCGAGATCGAGGGGGAGATCAAGTGGTTCGATCCCCGAAAGGGCTATGGGTTCATCATCGGACCCGAAGGCCAGGACATCTTCGTCCACTTCTCCGTGATCGAGCAGGAGGAGGGCTTCCGCACGTTCCGCGACGGCGAGCAGATCGTCTACGACGCCGTCGATGGCGAGAAGGGGTGGTCGGCCACCCGCGCCCGCTCGGCGCAGCCGAAGCGGGCCCGCGCAGCGACCGAGCCGAAGCCTTCGAGCGAATCCCGGACCCTCGAGGTCGACTGAGCCGCCCCGCCGGCCGACCTCCTGACCTCCCGCCTCCACGTCCACGCCTCCGCCCGCGATGATCTTCCTGCTGGGCATGCTCGTCGGGTCCACGATCACGGCGACGGCGATCCTCGTCGCCGGGCGTCGTTCCCGTCGGCATCGTGAAGCCCGGGCGAGACAGGCGGAACGCCGCGCCGCGGATGCGGAGCGTCTCGCCGAACTCGGGTCCATGACCAGCGGTCTCGCCCACGAGATCAAGAACCCACTGTCGTCGGTCGTCCTCAACGCCCAACTGGTCGAGGAGGCGATCCGCGACCTCGATGCACCCGAGGATGAGACTGCGCCGATGCTGCGGCGGGTTGCCGCGCTCGTCCGCGAGGCGGAGCGACTCCGCACCATCCTGACCGACTTCCTGCAGTTCGCCGGCCGCATGAGGCTCGATCTGCAGCCCGTCGACCTGCGAGAGATCGTCGAGGAGGTCGTGGACTTCTTCCATCCCCAGGCGGATGCCGCAGGCGTCGTCCTCCGAGCCGACCTCCCCCCCACCGGGATCATGGTGGACCTCGACACGGGACTCTTCAAGCAGGCGGTGTTGAACCTGATGATCAACGCCGTCCACGCGATGGAGGGCAATCCGCCAGAGCGCACCCGCGAACTCCTGGTTCGACTGACCGAGTCCGACGACGAGGCCGCCGTCCACGTCATCGACTCGGGCCCCGGCGTCTCCGCGGACCTTCGGGAACGGATCTTCCACCCCTATGTCAGCGGCACCCGCGGCGGCAGCGGCCTGGGTCTCCCGACATCACGACGCATCGTGGAGGAGCACGGCGGCCGCATCGGCCTCGATGTGCTGGAAGGTCGCGGAAGCGACTTCTCGATTCACCTTCGGCGACAACTCCCCGCCATGCGGGGAGCGGCGGAACTGTGATGTCGGCGCGGCCCCCGCGATTCTCCTCCCCCGCGTGCGGGGGAGGTGCCCGCGAAGCGGGCGGAGGGGGAACTCGGCTGAATCGGTGAACGCAGGAGTCGGCGAAGAAGCCCCCTCAGTCGCCTTCGGCGACAGCTCCCCCGAAGACGGGGGAGCGGAATTGCGAGGCTGCCATACCCGCCCAATCTCGACTCTCGCCTCCCCCCGACCTCAGTCCAGCCAGTCCTTCGCCGCGAGCCGCTCCGGCACGTATGTCTCGGTGACGTACGAGATGTCCTTCGTGATGAGCGACTCGACCTCCATCTTGAACCCGTTGGAGATCATGCGCTTGATCTCCTTCTGCCAGTGCTTGCGGTCGGCGAACCACGGGTACTCGCAGATCTCCCTCGCTCGCTTGCGGTCGCGGTCGTCGAGTTCGATCTTCACATCGTCGCTCAGTTCGCAGCGAACGTAGTCGTCGGCCCGGATGCCGAGGTAGCGGGCGTCGGGGATCGCCATGCGGCCGCTCTCGTACGCGAGATTGATCGAGCCCTGCTTGATGACGCTGTAGATGTAGTGCCCCCACGGATCGCAGTCGAGCAGGCAGTACACCGGCAGGCCGAGTTCGGTGTTCAGCCGGTGCAGCAGTCGCCGCACGCCGCGGGGCGGCTGGCCGGAGCCCTCGGTGAGGATGCAGTTGTGCTTCTCCCAGAACCGGTCCTCGTTGAAGCGGCTCCACACCGTGTCCTTCTCGACATGCAGCACGAACTTCGCGTCGCACTTGCCGAACTGGATGACGCTCGGCTCGCAGATCGACGGGATCGCGTAGCCACCGGTGCCCATGCGGCGGCAGTCGATCTCGTCCCCGTTGTCGAACACCGTGATGTTGCCCACCATCGTGCCGCGCTTCTTCGCGAAGACATGCAGGTTCTCGCGGAGCGCGTCGAGGGTGACCTCGAGATCCTCGAGCACGGCGTCGGATTCGTCCTGACCGTCGAAGGTCTTCTCCTTGGTGCCCGCGATCGTGTGCAGACTCTTGTAGTACATGCCACGAAGGCTGAGCGTCTTGCCCGCCCGCACCAGATCGCGACAGCCGTCGGCGACCAGCACGGTCTGCATGAACTTCTTCGCCTGCCCGAGGTTGAACAGCAGACGCTGCTGCGCCGCATCGCCCATCCGGAGCACGCGGGCCTTCGCATCGAAGTGCACGTTCGACTTCGATCGCGTCGGCACGTCGAAGCTCGGATCGATGTGCCCAAGGCTCTGCTCGACGATCGATCCGGCGAGCGACTCGATGCTCGCCACGGTCTCGGCATCGACGCGGGCCCGCTCCGCCGGATCCACGGTCGCGGCGGAGCGAGCCCGCCTTCGCGGCGCAGCGGTGGCCGCCGACGTCTCGCCGGCGGTCTTGCGAACGGTCTTCTTCTTCTTGCTGGTGGCCATGTCCGATCCCATTCAGGCGTCGTGGTTCAGCGTGAACCGCCGCGGCCGGTCTTCTTCGTGGTCTTCCTGCGGGTCTTCTTCCTCGCCGCCCCCCGCCGGGGCTTCGAGCCGTCGCCGCCGCCGAACAGGGTGCCATCGGCGGCGTCATCCGTTCCGCCGCCGGCATCCGAGGCTCCGGGGCCGTGCCCGCTCCCGTCGAGGATGATGACGTCGGCGTCGTGGGCGAGCCGGCCGCCGTCGTCGATCACGCGTCCCTCGTCGTCGAGCTGCTGATCGGCCTCGGCGGTCTTGGTGGCGGCGATCTCCTCGAGGGCGGTCTTGACCCTCGCGGCGTCGGTGCCGGTGATCCGCTCGCACGCCATCGCGATCTCGCCGATGTAGCGGGCGAAGACATGGCGACGCTCGGACTCCCGCCGCATCCGCTGGCGGCGGCGGAGATACGTGCCGAGCTTGCGACCGCACTCCTGCAGGGCGAGCCGCATCTCCTTGCGGATCTCGTCGTAGTCGGCGATCGCCTCCTTCGACTCGCTGGTGAACGGCACCCAGGTGCTCGCCATGTGGATCATGACGACGAGCGGACCGGTCGGCAGGGCGCTGCGGGCCTGCTGGAGTCCGTAGTTGCGCCACGCGGTCTCGACCACCGCCTTGAAGCTGCAGCAGGCCGACTGCTGGTAGAGCAGCGGGACGCGATTCGCGAAGCGGATGACGCGAGCCAGATCGTCGCCCGCGAGTTGGCCGCCGTAGGCGATGCCGACCTCGATCTGGAACGGGTTTCCGCGGTAGACCGCGGCCGGGCGGCTGCTCGCGGCGAAGAACTCGGCCTTGACCTCCTTCAGGAGGCCGGCCAGCATCGCCTTGGTGCCGATCGGCACGAGGCAGTCGGTCGGCGGGGCCATGATCCGCACGTCCTGGATCGCCTTGAAGAGGCGCTCGGCCTCGGCGTGTCCGACCTGCTTGACCCAGGTGCGATCGGTGAGATCGGCCTTCCCGCAGATGTCCTTGGCCACGCGGGGACCGACCCGGCAGAACTCGTCCTTGAAGAATGCACCGAGCTGGGTCTTCTCGGTCCGCTCCAGCATCTGGATGAGGGTGCCGAGCTCGATCCCCTTCGGGTGCGGCTTGATCTCGGTCGCCTCGGGCGGCAGCTCATCGACCGCCCGCGGGAACTCCAGCGTCTCGTTGGTGGGCGTGATGTAGGTGAAACTCGCGTGCGGGTTCGCGATCGCGGTCTGCTCGAGGTACTCGTCGACCGAGGCCCGCCCCTTCTGGTAGCGGCCCTCGAGTTCGATGGTGACCTGCGTGCCGTGCCCGTCGGCGAAGAGCGTGTCGTCCTCGGGATGCTCGGTCTCGCTGATGACCTCCGCCTTGTTGCGGGCGGTGTCCATCTTGAGCACCACCTCGTGGGCGGGCTTGCGACGACCGGTCTTCGAGATGATCAGGACCGGCTGACCCGTGGTCATCAGGCCGTACATGCCCGCTGCGGAGATGCCGATGCCCTGCTGGCCGCGGCTCATCTTCATGCGGTGGAACTTCGAGCCGTAGAGCAGCTTGCCGAAGATGTTCTCGATCTGCTTGCGGACGATGCCCGGTCCGTTGTCGCGGATGGTGACCTTGAACCGCGTCTCGGCGAGCTGCAGGAGCTCGACCGTGATGTCGGGCAGGATGCCCGCCTCCTCGCACGCGTCGAGGGCGTTGTCCACCGCCTCCTTCACCGTGGTCAGCAGCGCCTTCCGCGGGTTGTCGAACCCGAGGAGGTGCCGGTTCTTGGCGAAGAACTCCGAGACGGAGATCTCCCGCTGACGAGAGGCCATCTCTTCGGCGGTGGATCGTGATCCCGACGACTTCCGCCGGGGACTCTTGGCGGGTGGGGACTTCAAGGCGCTGGGCATTCCGTCGCTCGCGACTGCTCGGGACCGCGCCCGGGGCCGGGCACGGAGGCGGCCTCCTGCCGCCGGTGTGAAAAGTAGCCGAAACCGGTCGGGTCGTCCGCGATCGACATCTCCCGCACACCACCGGCGCGGGGGGTTCCGGTATCGTCCCCGGCCCGTCGGCGTCGCCGCCGACACCCTTCAGAATCCATTCCCCCAGTCAGGACAGGAGCCCGGAGAGCCATGGAGACCACCCTCATCATCCTCAAGCCCGATGCCGTCCAGCGCGGACTCATGGGCCGGATCATCAGCCGCTTCGAGGAGAAGGGCCTGCAGGTCGTCGGCGCGAAGTTCATGCAGATCAGCCAGGAACTCGCCGGCCGCCACTACGCCGACCACAAGGAGAAGCCGTTCTACGCCGGCCTCGTCTCCTTCATGACATCCTCGCCGGTGCTGGTGCTCGCCCTTCGCGGCAACGGCGCCATCGCGGTCTGCCGCTCGATGATGGGCGCCACCTTCGGCTTCAAGGCCGATGCGGGCACGATCCGCGGCGACTTCGGCGTCTCCAGCAGCTTCAACCTCATCCACGGCAGCGACAGCCCCGAAGCCGCCGCCCGCGAGCTCGAGCTCTTCTTCGACGGCGACGAGATCATCGACTGGACCCCGGCCATCCAGGGCTGGGTCTACGACCTCTCCTCCGGATCGCCGGAGTGAGCCCGTCCCGCTGACGAGCCGCTCCCCGTGGGGCGAACGCCCCCTTCGTCGGGAACACCATCGAACGACGCGCCGCGATCCCGCGGCGCGTCGTTGTTCTTCACGGATCCCCGTCTCGAGCCGGATCGCCGCCCCGGGCGGGGGTCCGGAACGGGCGATCAGGATCTTCGGAACCCGGAATCGCGGATTCGGTACGAATCGGGTCGTCCCCGGGGTGGGGATTTCTTGCACGAACGGAAGGGGGAATCCGAACCACCTCCCGCCCCGAATCGTAGGACATCGCGTTCGCGGGTCCCGATTCGGCCCAATGCGTCGTCCTTCCCATGCCGGGAAGGTCGCCCTCCGGTTCGAATCCGCGACGGTCCGAGTCACCACCAACTTCGGGGGGAACGCATCCGGAGCACTCCGGGTCGCAGACACACATGCCACGACACCGAGACACGCCACCGATCATCGGACGAGACTCCCCGCTGTCCCGAGTCCGCAACCGCGCCCGCGCCGCCGTCGCGGCCGGCCCGGCGCCCCGACTCGGGGCCGCCCGTCGCCGAAGCGACGCCACCGAGCTTCGCCCGCTCTCTCGCCGTGAGGAGGCCCTGCTCAAGGACCTCCTCGCCAAGCCGATCGACTACATCGATTCCGAGGTCTTCCGCCAGCCCGACGCCGAGCAGTATGTCTACGGACTCGACGAGGTCGAGCGGCCCGATGTCTCCTGGTACCGCCCGCTCATGGAGGACCTGATCCCGAGCCGCGGTCGTCTCGACACGCCGCGGCAGGGCAAGTCGGTGCTGCTGACCGCGGCCCAGGAGCGGATTCTCTTCCTCAAGTTCAACTACGCCCGGTTTCGGATGCGGGAGTTGCAGGACGCCCTGGGCGCCCGACGCCCCGATCTGGCGACCGCCCGCGAGATGCTCCGCTGGCACGCGATCGCAGACGGCTTCCGCGAGCAGATCGCCGAGACGAACCTTGCCCTGGTCCTCGCGATGGCGAAGCGGGTGCGGATCATGGACGGCGAGTTCTCCGACCTCATCAGCGAGGGCAACATGGCCCTCATGCGATCGGTGGACAAGTTCGACTGCGGTCGCGGCTTCAAGTTCTCGACCTACGCCTGCCGGGCGATTCTCAAGGCGTTCAGCCGCCACGGGATGAAGAGCACCCGGCATCGCCAGCGGTTCCCGACCGACTTCGATCCCGCCTTCGAGAAGTCGGATCATCTGGAGACCCGCCGCGCCGAGGCCGTGTCGGACTCCGCCGCCGAAGTGCGACACATCATGGAGCAGAACGAGGCGGACCTCACCTCCGTGGAACGGACCGTGATCTCCCATCGCTTCGGCCTCGGCGCCCCTGCCGAGTCGATCCCGCTCACCCTGGAGCAGGTCGGGCAGATCATCGGCGTCACCAAGGAGCGGGTCCGCCAGATCCAGAACAAGGCGCTGGCGAAGCTCCGGGCGACGATCGAGGGTGCCGAGCTTCCCGACGACTCGCAGCCGGGCACCAGCGAGAACTGACGCCCCCGCGTCCCCGGCCACCGATCACCCGAGGGCATCGCCCTCGACACGAACCGCCCTCCGCCTCGCACGGGGGGCGGTCACGTATCCGGCACATCCATCCTCGCTCGATCCGACGCGGCGAGCACGGGGATGGAGATCGCGGTGACGGCGAGATGCACCCCGCCGAAGCCCGCGAAGACGGCGGCGTACGCGGACATGACGTCGGCATCGCCGACACCATCCACCAGTCGCTCGACCAGCAGCCCCGCCGACACGACCCCGACGAGGAATCCGACGTCGCCGGCCGCCCGGAATCCGCCCATCCCGACGAGTCCGCCGTGAAGTCGATCCAGCATCGAGAGCGAGGTCGGCAGCAGCACCGCACCGCCGAGCCCGATCACGACCGCATCGATGACCAGCAGGGGCAGCGACACCGCGGCGGGCGGCAGGACCGCGATGCCGACCGCGAACGCCACCGCCCCGATGAACCGGGTGCGGAGATCGCCGAAACGATCGCCCAGCCAGCCTGCGGGAACCGCCCCGAACCCCATGAGCAGCAGCACCGATCCCACCAGCATCCCGCGAATGGCGGGCCCCAGACCGATGGCCTCGGCCAGAAACAGCCCGAGGGTCCCGGTGAGCAGACCGCCCGCCGCCCGATCACTCCCGGCGACCAGCAGGAGCGGCCAGAGGGGCGCCCGAGCGGGCCGCGGATCATCGGTGTTCGTTGCAGCGGGACTCGCCGCCACGCCTTCGATCCGTCGCAGGCGATCCCGCATCGCCCAGGCCAGCAGCCCGGCCCCGAGGCACGCCCCCGCCCCCACCAGATAGACGATCCGCGCCGCCTCGTCGCCACCCTCGAGGCGGGCGATCACCCCGCCGAGGATCGCGCCCGAGCCGAGGGCCACCGAGAGGAGCGCCGCGGCGAAGCCGAACCGGAGTCCGACCCCCTGCCGTCGCCCGAGGTGACCGACCAGATCGAAGACCACGGCGAAGACCATGACATCCGCAGCCCCTTCGACCGCTCGGAGCAGGATGGTCGGGGCGAAGCCAATCGGCAGCCACATCGCCCCGAGCAACGCGGCGTCCGCCACGGAGGCGATCGCCACCGCGAGAATCGGACGCCGCCACCGAGCCGCCAATCCGAGCAGCGGCACCGCGCACAATCCGCCGATCAGATTCACCGACAGGAACGCGTGCGCCGCCCCGGGCCCGACGCCGTAGCGGGCGACCAGCAGCTCCTCCAGAAGTGGCACCACCATCGCGTCGGGCAGCGCGGTCAGCACCAGAAGCGCCGCCACCAGCGCCAGATCGGTGGTCCGTCGGGGGGCGGGTTCGGAAGCGGAGTCGAGGGTGGTCACGGCGGCCCGACGGGGGAGGGAATTCCGGCTGGAGATCGTGTCGAGGATACTCCGCGACGGAACGCCGCCGACCGGACGGAGCGACCTCGGCTGATAGACTCTCCGGCCCTCGACTTCCGG
Organism: Phycisphaerae bacterium; assembly: GCA_030432455.1. Lineage (GTDB taxonomy): Bacteria > Planctomycetota > Phycisphaerae > Phycisphaerales > SM1A02. The sequence continues at coordinate 12,793 of JAUIHC010000032.1, forward strand.
AGATCCACGCATGGTCGACAAGGTCCTCGCCACCCCAGCGGCCGCCCTGGAGGGCGTCGTCTCCGACGGCATGACCGTCGCGGTCGGCGGCTTCGGACTGTGCGGCATTCCGGAGCAGCTGATCATCGCCCTCCGCGACAGCGGCGTGCGGGATCTGGTGGCGGTCAGCAACAACGCGGGCGTGGACGACTGGGGGCTCGGCCTGCTCCTGCAGACCCGGCAGATCCGGAAGATGGTGTCGAGCTATGTGGGCGAGAACGCAGAGTTCGAACGCCAGTTCATGGCCGGCGAACTGGAGGTCGAGTTCAACCCGCAGGGGACGCTCGCCGAGCGGATGCGGGCCGGGGGCGCCGGGATCCCGGCGTTCTACACCCGGACCGGGGTCGGCACCGCGGTCGCGGAGGGCAAGGAGACCCGGGACTTCGACGGCGAGACCTACGTCATGGAGACGGGCATCCGGGCCGATCTCTCGCTCGTCAAGGCCTGGAAGGCCGACCGGGCGGGAAACCTCGTCTACCGGATGACCGCCCGCAACTTCAACCCGCAGGTGGCCTCCTGCGGCCGGATCACCGTCGCGGAGGTCGAGGAGGTGGTCGAGATCGGCGAACTCGATCCCGATGCGATCCATACCCCCGGCATCTATGTCGATCGGGTCGTGGTCACCACGTCCGAGAAGCGGATCGAACAGCGGACGGTCCGACCGGCCTGATCCCCCGGGGATGCCGAGCCACCGCCCCCTCACGCGGGCTTTCGACCCGGATCCGAGAGCCCTCGCGGATTCGTGCCATATTTCGGCCGATGCTGCGTTCTGAATCCGTCCTCGCCGGCTCACGCCCGTCGGAAGAACCGTCCCCTGACGCCACCGGAGGTCACTGAGAACCATGCCGCTTCATCGCCCCACCCTTCTGGCCACCCTCGTCCTGTCCCTCCCGCTGCTCGCGGCGGCGCCGGCCAAGGCGCAGTTCGGCGGGGCCGCGGGGTTCGCCGACGCCTTCCGCCCCGACTTCCTCGATCGTGACATGCCGCTCTTCGTCGAGCACCTCCGACTGGAGGACTGGCAGCGTCCGATCGTCGAGATGCTCCTGCTCGACTACAGCCAGTCCTTCGAGGCCGGCATCGAGCGGGTCAAGAACGAGATGCGGGACTCGCAGGCCGTCCTGAGCCGGACCGATCCCGAGAAGGTGATGGAGATCATCCTCGAGCCGATCTCCCGCTGGGACGGCGAACGCCGCGCCCTCCGCGAGGACTTCCTGCTGAACATCAAGGGCACCCTGTCCGCCGATCAGATCGCCCGCTGGCCGCGATTCGAGCGGACCCTGCGTCGCGAGAAGGAGCTCCCCAAGGGCGAGCTCCACGGCGAATCGGTGGATCTCTACTCGCTCTTCCGAAGCCTGCGGCTTCCCTACGAGATCGAAGAACCGATCGACGCGCTGCTGGAGCAGTACGAACTCGAGCTCGACGCCGCCCTCGACGCCCGTCGTCAGCGGATCGATTCGCTGCAGGACGGCATCAAGGAGGCCATGGCGAGCATGGACTTCGACGCGGGTCTGGCCGCGACCGATCAGATCATGCAGACCCGGATCGCGGTCCGGAACGTCCAGGATCTCTGGATCGAACGGCTCACCGAAGCCCTGCCCGCCCCGCACGCCGAGACCTTCCGACGCAACGCCCTGGAACGGGGCTACCCGAAGGCGTTCCGACCGACCGCGATCCCCCGCCTGCTGGAGTCGATCCGACAGCTGCCCGACCTGACCGACGACCAGATCGCCCAGCTCGAGGCCATCGAGACCGACTTCAACATCGCCCTGGGCCTGCTCGAGACCCGCATCATCGAGTCGATTCGTCGGGAGCAGCCGGGCGAGGCCCGCCGCAAGGTCGAGCGGATGATCGCCCGCCGCAACGGCGAGTCGATCAAGCGCGAGCCCGATGCCGACGA
>JAUIHC010000453.1 GCA_030432455.1 Phycisphaerae bacterium
CCGGACCTGTCGACCCGCCTCGGTGTTGACGAAGTCCACCTCGATCGCGGTGGCGCGGGCGTTGGTCTCCTCCACCAGCACGTGCTGGAGCCACGCCATGTACCCCTTGCCGCTGCGGACGCCGTACTCGGGGCCGCCGTCGTCGTTCTTGAGCACGACGAGTTCACCCGCCTGGCAGTCGTCGGGAATCCCGTCGAGCTGGCAGTCCGGGCTGCCGTCGGCGATCTCGCAGTTGTCGGGGACGCCGTTGCCGTTGCAGTCGTTGCCGTCGAGCTCGCACCAGTCGTAGATGCCGTCGCCGTCGCAGTCCGTCGGCGACTCGCAGGTGTCGAGGACGCCGTTCGCGTTGCAGTCGATCTCCGGCGCCGCGGCGATCTGGCATCCGTCGAGTCCGCCGTCGTCGTCACAGTCGATGAACGGCCGCATCGCGGCGCCGGGCATGATCTCCCGCACGCCGAAGGGCGGCTTCCACTCGAGTTCGCAGACCGCGAGTCCGCCGGAGTCGAACCATTCCATCAGGAACGTGTGGCGACCCGCGGCGAGGAACAGGCCGCCGGAGTTCTCGATGGGCGGGTGGGTCGTCCAGTCGTCGATGACCGCCTCGCCGTCGATCCAGAGTCGAAGCCCGTCGTCGTTGACCGTGTAGAAGGTGTAGAAGCCGGTGTAGGGCGCGATGAGTTCGCCGCTCCAGCGAGCCGCGAAGTCGCTGAACCCGGCGCCGGTCCACGGTTCGCCGGACTGCAGATCGAAGTGCACCTCCTGCTCGATCCGCGACGCGAGCCGCACGGTGAAGAACTGGTCGGTGTAGTACTCCGCGACGAAGCCGGTGGCGTCCGCCGACTCGCACCGGTCGTCGATCAGGTTGCCGTTGCAGTCGAGATCGGGATCCTCGAGCACCGCGCACGCGTCGAGGACGCCGTCCTCGTTGCAGTCGAGCCACGGCTGCACGACGAGCTGGACGAGGTCCGCGGTGCCGTCACCGTCGCAGTCCACGCTCTGGCATTCGTCGGGCACGCCGTCGCCGTCCAGGTCGGCGCTCTCGCCGTCGGCGATGTCGAGCCAGTCGGGATAGAAGTTGAGATTGCAGTCGACGTCGCCGACCTCGATGATCGCGTGGAGCGGGGTCTCGTCGTCCGACGCGACGCCGCCGTCCGCATCGATCCACAGTCCGTTCGGCGTGATGTACGCGTGGTTGCGGGTGGTGTCCTCCCGCGGACTCCCGGGACTCCACGACTCGAACTGGCGGGCTTCGCCGGTCGCCCATCGCCAGTCGCCCTCCTCCCGATCGTCGGAGAGTCCGATCCACGAGTAGCGGGCGATGTCGTTCCACGCCCCGAAGACCTCGAGCACGGCGTTTCGCTCGGTGACGGTGTCGAAGGCGGCGAGCGTCCCGCCGAAGGAGGCCGCCACCGATTCGGCCTCGGTCACCGTGCAGGGGGCGAGGAGGTAGTACTGGTGGATGCTGCCCGGAATCTCGATCGGGCCCGCGATGACCTCGGGGTCACCGGCGGTGGTCGAGGCGGCGGTGCAGCCGATCAGCGCGAACGCTGCGACGGTGCGCTGGAGGGGGCGGATTTGGTGAAGAGTCACGAAAGGCTCCGGAAGGCGTATTTCCAGAAAGATAGCCGCCGCTCGTCACGGTTCCATGAACGGTCCCGAGAAATTGGTGATTCGGGTCGCGGTTCCCGGACTCGGGCGTCCGTGGGTCGCTGCTACACTCGTGCGTCATGGCGACCCCGCAGCCCATCGATCGTTCAGACGACGCCTTCCCGCAGGCTGCCGCGGCGGTCATGACCGAACTCACCACCGCCCTGACCGCGGTCATCGAGGGCTGCGACGGCGTCCCCGGGACGCGGCCGATCGACATCTCCCGCGGGCTCGGCATCGACATGAAGCTCGCCTGGAAGGCGTCGCATCTGGCGAACTCCGCGGCCCCGTTCGACGCCGTGCGGCATCTCCCCGGGGCCGCGGGCATGCGGATCCTGCTCGAGGCGGCGTCGACCCGCGGCTGCCCGGCCGAGACCGTCCGGCGGGCGGATCGCGGGTTCGAGGCGGTGCGATCCTTCATCTCGCGGCGAGCGGGAAGTCGCCGGGCGTTCGAGTCGATGGTCGCGGGCATCGAGGGGGCACGCGACCGGCGGCTGGAGGTGGAGCATCGACGCCTCCTCTTCGACGGCGCCAGTTCGGTGTGGGGCATGCGGGCGGACCTGCTCTATCGCTTCGATGTGCTGTTCCCCAGTTCGATCGGCGGTCTGCTCGACTGCGTCACGGTCCGATCGATGGTGGGGGCTCGCCGCCTGCGGGGCGGTGTGATCCTTCCCTTTCCAAGGCCGAGGATCATCGACGATCGTGGTCAGGAGACCCGGATCGTGCTCGACGAGCCGCTCGATCCGGCGGTCAAGGCGGGCGAACTTCCGCTGCTCGAGGACTACTGCGACGGACCGGTGCCGCCGTTCAAGCTGCGCCGGATCGGCGATGCCGCGATGCACGAGGCCGCGGGCACCGAGGCTGCCGATTCCGCCTCGTTCACGGTGACCACCGGCGAGGTGCTTCGGGCGGTGCAGCCGACCCGCGTCACCCAGGACACGCACGGCATCTTCCAGCTCATGCGGCTTCGGATGCCCGCGGAACGGGCGGTCTTCGACGTGCTCGTGCACGACGACCTGCTCGAACCCGGGGTCGAACCCGACGTCTATCTCTC
>JAUIHC010000454.1 GCA_030432455.1 Phycisphaerae bacterium
GATCACCCAGTCGCGATACCGCCACGCCTCCCGGATCGGATAGTCGAACTCGTGCCCGCAGGTCTCGGCATACCGCACGAGATCGAGCCAGTGACGCCCCCACCGTTCGCCGAAGTGCGGCGATGCAAGATGCGACTCGACGAGGCGGTCCCAGTGCTCGTCGCTCGGATCCCGCTCGAAGGCGACGACGGTCTCCGGATCGGGCGGCAGGCCGGTGAGGTCGTAGGCAAGCCGACGAAGCTGACGGGCGGGGGCCGCATCGCCCGCGGGTTCGAGGCCGGCGTCCTCGAGGGCAGCGAGCAGGAAGCGATCGACATCGGTGCGGGCGAGCGGTTCGTGTTCGGCGGCGATCGCGGGCACCGCGGGATCGCCGATCGGTTTCCACGACCAGTGGCCGTCGTACGCGGCGCCCTCGTCGATCCAGCGTCGCAGCGTCTCGATTTCGGCGGCGGTGAGCGGCTCGCCCGAGGGCGGCATCGGGTCGAGGTCGTCGGTGATCCGCTCGATGAGCAGACTCGCATGGGCATCGCCGGGCACGATCGCGGGGTCGCGACCCGGCTTCGCGGGCTCGACGGCGCCCTCGCGGGTGTCGAGTCGAAGACCTCGCTTTCGGGTCGAGACATCGGGTCCGTGACAGGCGTAGCAGCGGGCGACGAGGATCGGCCGCACATCGCGGTTGAAGTCGATGGCCTCGGGGGCGGCGGGGACGCCCGCGTGGATCGCATCGTCTGGGACGGTGCGATCGTCGTCGTCGAAGGCGGCGGGGCCGCCACCGAGCCCGACGATCGCAAGCGACGCGATCGCGACGCTCGCGAGCAGACTCGAACCGATCTTCGAAGGTTGTCCGATCACACCACTACTATAGAGGTGCGCGGCGGCGATTCCATGCTCAGAAGTCGGGGCCGGCGCCGGGGGTTGTCGGGTTCGGACTGTCGTTCGCGGTCGCGCGGCCGAGAAGTCGCGGGGCCTGGCTGACGAGGATGCCCGCGAGCATGAGTCCGCAGCCGAGCAGCGTCCGGCTGTCGTAGGTCTCGTCGAGCAGCCACCAGCCGCCGATCGCCGCGAACACCGCTTCGAGACTCAGCAGGATCGCGACATGGGCGGGCGGGCTGGTTCGCTGGGCGACGATCTGGAGGAAGAACGCCACACCGATCGCGAGGATGCCCGAATACGCGACCTCGACCGGTGCCGCCCGGATGATGCCGACGATGTCGAGGGCTCCGGGCCCTTCGACGATCACCGCCGCCACGAAACTTGTGATCGAGACGATCGCGAACTGGAGCACGGTGAGTTCGATCGGATCGGTCCGCGGCGAGAAGCGATCCACGACGAGCACCTGCGCCCCCCACCCAAACGCCCCGATCAGGACGAGCAGGGCCGGGACATCGATCGAGATCGCGCCCGCGTCGCTCTTGAACGCGAGGAACCACATCCCGACGAGGGCGAGTCCGCAGCCGATCCATGTCGCCGCATGCGTGCGGACGCCGACAGCGAGCCCGAGCAGGGGGGTGAAGACCACATAGAGCCCGGTGATGAAGCCCGCGGGTCCGGCGTCGGTGCCGACGATCCCCCACTGCTGGAACGCCGACGCGACGGTGACCACGAGCCCGAGGATGATCGCCCCGCGGAGCAGCGTGCGTCGCTCCTCGCGCGGATCGCCGTGGGCGACGCGGGGGATGAAGAACCGCAGCGGCGCGACCGCGAGGGCCCCGATGCCGAAACGGACCGCGTTGAAGGTCAGCGGCCCGACGGCGTCCATCGCCTCCTTCTGTGCGATGAAGCCGAAGCCCCAGATCGCCGCCGCGAGAAGCATGAGGAGGTCGGCGACGAGCGGGCTGAGACGCATGGCGGGCACGGTATCGAGGTTTCCGGTCCCTCCCACGAGGTCGGCCTCGCGTGGCTCTTCGTCCGCGCGGCCGGGATTCGGAGGGCGGGCATCGAATCCCGGGCCGCCGGGTCCGCGAAGGCGTGATTCGCGGCTCCGGGCCCGCTACCCTGCGTGGTTCGGGCCGCATCGCGTCACCGTCTCGACGGTAGACCCGGCTTCCAGTCCACCTTCCGGATCGCACTCGATGACCTTGACTTCGTCTTCCGTCCGCCCGCTCGTCACGCCCCGTGTCCCCCGCCGGGGCAAGGCCCTCGGCCTGGTCGTGGGCGTGCTGGTCCTCGGCGGCGCCGCGGCCGCGGGCGTGATGCTCGCCGGTGGCGGGATGACCGATGCACCTCAGGCGACCATCGACGCGACCCAGCTCCACACCGTCGCCCGGGGCGGCTTCGACATCGTCATCCCGGTCAGCGGCGAGCTGGCGGCCGAGCGGCAGGTCGAGATCCGCAATCAGGTCGAGGGCCGGGCCGTCATCACCGAGATCGTGGACGAGGGAAGCTTCGTCAGGAAGGGGCAGGTCCTTCTGCGGCTGGCCGACGACGAGTTGATCGACCGCATCAAGGACGGCGAGGATCAGGTCAAGACCGCCGAGAGCAACGTCGTCTCCGCCGAGCAGAACCTCGAGATCCGCAAGTCCACCATGGCGAGTGATCTGGAGAAGTCCGATCTGGAGATCCAGATCGCCGAGCTCGACCTGCAGGCGTGGCAGGAGGGCGATGTCGTCTCCAAGCGGCAGTCGCTCGACCTCGCCATCGAGAGGGGCACCATCGAGCGGGACCGCCTGAAGAAGCGGTTCGAGGACGCGAAGAGTCTTG
>JAUIHC010000455.1 GCA_030432455.1 Phycisphaerae bacterium
CTCCCAAAGCCCCCCATGCCCATCCACCGCGGTCTTCTCTCGCTGGCATCGCTCGCGTTGATCTCCGGCTGCTCCACCCCGAGCAACCTCGCGTACCAGAGCGTGCAGGATGCGCGGGTGCTCGACGAGTTCCGGCTCGCCGGGCGCCTTGATGACTCGACCTTCCGAGGGGCGGCGGGCGTGGTGGTGCTCGAGGTCGGCCGCGGCGGCGTCGTGGTCGGACTCACCGCCGGGCACGGGGTGGCGGTGCGTCGCCTGGGCGATGGTTGGTCGCCGCCGCTCCCGCTCGACATCGTCGCGGGAAGTCTCGGGCTCCAGATCGGCGGCGAAGGCGGTCGGGTCGTGATGGTCTTCTCGAGCACCGAGGCGTTCGAGGACTTCGTCTTCGAAGGGACGCAGTTCGTGGCCGAGGCGTCGGGCACGGCCTGGAACGCCAAGGGGGCGGCGGGCGATCCCCTCGATCCCACGAATGTCCGGGTGATCTCCGAGGTCGGCGGTCTCTACGGCGGCGCGGTGATCGGCGGCTTCGGCGTCTCGGTCGATCGCACGATGATGACCCGGGCGTACGGCGAGTCGGCGACGCCGCGTGCCGTGCTCGACGATCGGGGCGTGGTGACGCCCGCGGGCGCCGCGACGCTCTGGAAGTCGCTCGGACGCTGACCCCAGGTCAGCGTCGCGGCTTCGGCCACGACTCGTCGGTCCCGCGGTCGCGGACGCCGGTCTGCCGGGAGACCACCGTCGCGCCGAGGAGCGTGCCGACCGTCGATTCCTCGTTGATGACATGGTCGGCACCCGCGGCCTCCATCTCGGCGGTGCGGCGGGCGTAGCGGCCGCGAGCCACGAGGATCGCATCGCGATTGATCGTGCGGATCTGATGGATCGTGGCGATCGCCGCCTCGGGATCGGGCACGCTGACCACGAACGCCGCGGCGTCGGCGGCGTGCATGTGCTCGAGAATCTCGCGATTCGTGCCGTCGCCGATCTCGGCCATCATGCCTTCGGCCTGGGCACGGCCGGCGGAGACCGAGTTCATCTCCAGCACATACGGTTCGTAGCCCGCCAGTCGCACCGTGCGCGCCGCCTCCTCGCCCGCGGGCCCGTAGCCGATCACGATCACGTGACCCCGCATGCCCGCCGCCCGCTCGTCCTCGACATGGACCACCGGCCGCCAGAGGCGGGCGGCGACGAGCAGCCGGTCCACCCGCAGGGCGATGCTCCGCGACCGCGACACCAGCAGCGGGGTCGCGAGCAGACTCAGCAGCGAGGCGCCGACCAGTCCCTGGAAGGTGTCCTCGCGAATGACGCCGAGCATGCGAGCCTCGCTGCCGACCACGAAGCTGAACTCGCCGAACTGGGCGAGACACAGGGCCGCCGCGATCGCCACGGTCCGGGGGCCCCCGGTGAGTCGGATCGCCAGGAAGGTCGCGAGCAGCTTGATCGAGAGCCCGATCCCGAGGATCGTCGCGACCAGTCGGATCATGCGCGGTTCGAGGAGTTCCCCGACCTGGGCGAGGAGTCCGACCGAGGCGAAGAAGAGCGTCAGGAACACGGCGCGGAGGGCGCCGGTGTCCGCGCGGATCTGTCGGGAGAACGACACGCGGGCGAGGATCAGTCCGGCCACGAATGCGCCGAGGGCCGGCGACAGGTGCAGCATGTGGCTGCCCCAGGCCGCGACCATGCAGGTGATGATCGCGATGACGATCGCGAAGTCGCGGTTCCGTCGGAAGACCTCCGTGCCGAGGAGCCGCGGGAGCACGAAGACGCCGACGACGACCAGAGCGAGCACCACGACCAGCAGGCCGACCGCGGCGTCTGCGATCCGGCCCGCGGCCTGACTCGCCGCCTCCGCGGCGTCGGCCGGAGCGTCGGCCCCGCCCATCGAACCGAGGATGCCGACCAGGATCAGGATCGGCACCACCGCCACATCCTGAGCGAGCAGGATCGACAGTGCCTCGCGTCCGCGGGGCGAGTCGATCTCGCCCCGATCGACGAGGAGCCGCACGACCACCGCGGTCGAACTCATCGCGACCATGGTGCCTGCGACGATCGAGCCGCGGAGGCCGGTGTCGAAGAGCCAGGCGGCGAGGCCCGCGGCGATCGCGGTGATCACGATCTGAAGGAACCCGACGACGGCCCCGCGCAGCCCGAAGCCCCGCAGCTTCGCGGGCGTCATCTCCAGACCGATCGAGAAGAGCAGAAGGGCGACGCCCAGTTCGGCGACCACCTCGAAGGGCCCGACGTCGGCGACGAGTCCGGTCATCCCGGGCCCGAGGATGACTCCGGCGAGCAGGTAGCCGATGACCGCGCTGACGCCGATCGCCTCGAGGGCGGCCCCGAGGGCCACCGCGCCTCCGAGCAGCAGCAGCAGCTCGCCGAGAAAGCGCCAGCCGTCGAGTTCCATCATGCGGTCACGGTCTCCCGGGGCGGAGGCGGTCGTCGTCGATCACTCGCCCGAGGCGAACGGCGTGCAGCTGAAGTCCTGGCCGCCCACGGCGGCGCTGGCGAGCAGTCCGCCCTTGGCCATGGTGAGCACCTTGGCGCCGTCGATGACCGGCGCCTGGGCCGCAGCGTTCGCCTTGACGGCCGTCGCGTTCACGCCCGCGGTGAAGGAGAACTCGCCCGTGGTGAAGCGGTCGAACGCCGCCCGAGTCGTGAGGATGATGAGTTCGGAGTAGGCCTCGCCGC
>JAUIHC010000456.1 GCA_030432455.1 Phycisphaerae bacterium
AGCATGGTGGCGGCACCGCCCGCCGCGCGTCGGCCGAGTTCCCGCTCGGATCGCTCGTCGCTCATGACGCCCTCTCCGGCCGGGGCATCGACGCCGCCAGCGTCTCGGGCGACACCCGCTCGATCGGGGCGATGCCGAGCCGAAGCTGGCATCGCCGCCGGATCCAGCCCGCAAGCCGGACGTGGTAGTAGACGACGAGCGCCGGCGCCGCCCGCAGCAGCTCGGCCGGGGACTTGCCCTTGTTGCGAAGCTCGTTGAACGAGATGGCCGCGACCGCCAGCCCCGCGACGGGCACGGGGAGCAGCAGGCACCACCACGAGACCAGCGGGCCGAGCAGGATGCCGACGAGAAGCAGAACCCAGGCCGCGAGGATCGGTCCGAGGTCCTTTCGGAACCCGAGTCGGTACCGCCACTGGATCTCCGCCACCGAGGCGCCGCCGAACCATGCCTGCCGCAGCAGGCTCCGCCGCGAGTAGGGGTGATGATGCACGGCCCGCGCCGTCGGGATCGCGACCACGCCCCACCCGGCGGCGCGGATCGCGAGGTTGAGCCCCTCCTCGTCGCAGCGGGCGGAGATCGCGGTGTCGGGCCGTCCTCCGTCGGTCCGGGTCGGCCGACTCTCGTCCCACGCCCCCTCGGGAAGCAGCGACCGGCGGATGCAGAGATTGCACGAGGTGATCCGCGAGCAGGGCCCCGGCCGGGGAAGCCGGTGCGTGCCGCGGAAGGCGAGTTCCCAGAGATTGCCGTCGCAGGCGTCCTCGACCAGTCCCGACCCCGCCCCGAGCGACGGGTCCGCCTCGAACGGTTCGACCAGGCGTTCCAGCCAGTCCGACGCCGCCTCGCAGTCGGAGTCCAGGAACGCGACCAGCGGCGCCGTCGCCGCGGCGACTCCGCGATTGCGGCTCGCGTTCGCCCCGAGGTTCCGCTCGTTGCGGATCACCCGCATCGGCAGCCGGGAGCGGGCGGCCACCGCCTCGACCGCGTCGGGCGTGCCGTCCTCGGAACCGTCGTCCACGAAGATGATCTCCGCGCGGTCGATCGTCTGGGCGGCGAGACTCTCGGCGCAGCGGACGGTCTTCTCGCGTCGCTCGAACATCGCGACGACGACACTGACCCGCGGCGTGGTACCCTCGGCCGCCGCGTTCACGCCCCACCCCCATGCGCATCGCCATCTGCATCATCACGCGACGCCGCCCCGGTCCACTGGCCCGGCTGCTGCGTTCGCTCGAAGCGATGGCGGTCCCCGACGGCGTCGAGGTCCGACTCGTCGTGGTCGAGAACGACGATCCCGGCGGTCCGCCGCCGACGACATCGATGCGGTTCGTCCACGCGTTCGAGCCGCGCCCGGGCATTCCCGCCGCCCGCAATCGAACCCTCGACCTCGCGCTCGCCGATCCGACGACCGACGCGATCGCGTTCCTCGACGACGACGAGACGGTGGATGCCGACTGGCTCGAACGCCTGCTTGCGGGCCGCCGTCGCGTCGCCTCGCCGATCGTGACCGGCCCCGCGTTGCCCCGGGTTCCCGAGGGCACGCCCCGCTGGGTCGAGGCGAGCGGGGTGTTCCTGCCTCCGCGATATCCGACCGGCACCCGGCGACCGTGGGCGTTCACGCACAACGCGCTGGTGGACGCGGCGATCCTGCGGACCGGCGGACTCCGCTTCGACGAGTCGATGGTGCACACCGGCGGCAGCGACAAGGAGTTCTTCCGACGCCTCGCCGACGCAGGTCACGCGATCGTCTGGATCGACGATGCGATCGCCCGCGAGTGGTATCCCCCCGACCGGCTCACGCACGGATGGGTCTTTCGACGCTCCTACCGCCTGGGCACCAACGCACCTCACGCGGAGGGCCGCGTCCGGTTCGGCGATCGCCTTCCGCTGGTCGGTCGAGCCGCCCGCTTCGCGATGCGAGGCGGGGTGCGATTGGTGATGGGCGCGTTCGACCCGAGGGTCGCGCTCGCCCGCGCGGCGTGGGACTGGGGTCGCGCTCTCGGACTGATGGCCGGTCTCCTCGGTCGCCGATACGACGAGTACGCCGCGCGTCACCGCTGACCCCGACCATCGAACCGCCTCGTGAAGATCGCCCTGTCCATCTCGACGCTCGACCGCCCCGACGGCCTCGACCGCATCCTGCGGAGTCTCGCGGCCCAGCGGGTGGACGGCGTCCGTCCCGACCTGGTGGCGATCGTGGTGAACAACGATCCCGAGGATCCCCGCCCCAAGACGGTCGCCGAGCGGGTGACCGCGGAGACCGGGCTCCAGATCGAGGTCCACGCCGAGCCGAAGCGCGGCGTCGCGCCGCCTCGCAACCGCGGACTGCGTCGCGCGATCGAGGTCGCGGGGCCCGACGGACTGATCGGCTTCGTGGACGACGACGAGGAGGTCACCGACGGCTGGCTCGCGGAGATGCTCCGCGTGAAGGCCGAGTTCTGCGCCGAGATCGTCACCGGTCCCGTGCTTCCCCGGTTCGAGGAGACGCCGCCGGACTGGATCCTCCGCGGGCGGTTCTTCGACAAGCCCGTCCGGGCGACGGGCAGCGAGCGGCCGTGGGCGTTCACCAACAATGTGCTCTTCGACGCCGCGATCGTCGAGCGGCTCGGCGGCCGTCACTTCGACGAGGGCTTTCTGCGACTCAGCGAGGATCGCCACTTCTTCCAGCGTCTCGCCCGCAGCGGCGCCC
>JAUIHC010000457.1 GCA_030432455.1 Phycisphaerae bacterium
GACGACCGTCCGACGACCACGATCTCGATCGTCTTCTTCGCGACTGGCACGCGGACAACGCCGACGCCGCCCGCACCGGACGCGATCGCCTGCTCGACGCGATCGCATCGGAGTCCCCCGCCGTCGCGGGCCGCATCGACGGTGCGATCGCCCCCGCGGGCGGCGATCCGATCGCCGAGGCCCGTCCTCGTCCCGACCGCCCCGCCCCGCGTCGTCGTCGCAGCGGACCCGGCGGCGCGTCGCTGCTTCCCGGCGCCGGTCTTCTCGCGGCGGCGCTCTTCGTGATCGTTGCGATCCTCGCGGTGCTCGTCATCCCGACGCCGCAGAACCGGGCGTTCGCGCAGCTCGTCCAGATTCCGGACGGCGGACGACTGGAAGCCTTCGACGCCCGCGGCACGCTCATCGGACCGTGCCCGCTCCAGCACACCGACGTCGATGCCGAGATCAGCGGTCCGATCGTCTCGGTCGCGATCCGACAGCGGTACGCGAATCCGTACGACACGCCGATCGAGGCGGTCTACACCTTCCCGATGTCCAACCGCGCCGCGGTGCATCGGATGACGATGACCATCGTCGATCCCGACGGCGGCGAACGCGTCGTCGAAGCCGAGGTGAAGGAACGCGAACTCGCCCGCGCGATCTACGAACAAGCCAAGGCCTCGGGTTTCGTCGCGAGTCTGCTCGAACAGGAACGGCCGAACATCTTCACGCAGTCGGTCGCGAACATCGAGCCCGGCGCGACGGTCACGATCGAGATCGGCTACCTCGAGGTGATCGACGCCCGCGACGGGGAGTACGCCTTCGAGTTCCCGACGGTGGTCGGCCCCCGCTACATCCCCGGCTCGCCGAGCAGCCTGCCGAGGAATCTTCCCGACGGCGTCGTCCCGCGTCGCGGCATCGTGCTTCGTGGTCCGGCCGAACTCACGCTCGCCGCGGACGCCGGCGACTGGACGACGGAACTCGCGCAGCGGGCGCTCGCGGCATCGACGCCGATCGAGGCGCCGAGGTCCGAGAGCGGGTCGCTTGATCCCGACGCGCTCGGCACCGCGGTCGCGGGCACCGCGACCTACGCCGACGGCTCGACCGAGCCCTTCCGACTGCTCAACGGTGGTCTCGGCGAGGTCGCGGGCCGCTGGTTCGCGTGGCGACTGCCGACGGCCGCGGCCCCGGGATCGGGCTTCTCACCCGACACCGGTCAGGTCCCCGACGCGAGCCGGATCACGCCCATGCCGGTGCGACCCGACACCCGGGCCGGTCACGATCTCTCGATCGCGGTGTCGATCGACACCGGCGGCGTGCCGATCGTCGAACTCGACGCCCCGTTGCACGAGGTCGTCGAGACTCGGGACGGCGATGACAGGGTCCGCGTCGCCCTCGCCGACCAGGCCACGATCCCCAACCGCGACTTCGTGCTTCGCTGGCGACTGCAGGACGATGCGATCGCGGAGAGCGTGTTCACGCACGTCGCCGCGGGCGTGCCCGCCACCGCCGACGCTCGGGGCGAGGATGCCATCCCCGGCGGCTACCTCACCATGGTGCTCGCCCCGCCCGCCCGCATCGCGCCCGAGGAGGTTCGTCCCCGCGAACTCGTCTTCGTGCTCGACACCTCGGGCTCGATGAGCGGCTTCCCGATCGAGAAGTCGAAGGCGGTCGTGCAGAAGGCGATCGACGCGATGCGGCCGAACGACACCTTCAATGTCATCACCTTCGCGGGGAGCACCCGCGTGCTCTGGCCCGAGCCGCGGTCCGCGACCGAGGCCAACCGCGCCGAGGCGCAACGCTTCATCGACGGTCTGGGCGGCGGCGGCGGCACCGAGATGATGGCCGCGATCAACCAGGCGCTCGTCCAGACCGGCGGCGCCCTGCCCGGCCCGGTCGAACTCGCGAACCTCCCCGCCGACGGCCGCATGGTGACGATCGCCGCCGCCTACTCGTCGATCTCGACCGCCGACGGACGCACCTGGCTGGTCGTGCGGGACGGACTGCGTCTTCCCCTGACGCTGCCGGTGTCGCTGCCGACCATGAAGAACGCCGACCCGGTGGTCGAACTCCACGGTCGCTGGCTCACGCAGGACGGCGAGCGCCGCTTCGAGGTCGCCCAGGCCAGCTTCGTCGAGTCGACCGTCGCCCCGCCGATGCGGATCGCGATGTTCTTCACCGACGGCTACGTCGGCAACGATCAGGCGATCATCCAGGCGGTGCGCGACAACGCCCGATCGACCCGGGTCTTCTCGCTCGGCGTCGGCAACAGCGTGAATCGGTACCTGCTCGACGAGATGGCGCGACACGGCCGCGGTGCGGTGGACTACATCCTGCTCGCCGACGGCGCCGACGAGGTCGTCGAGACGCTCGCGAGGCGCATCGAGACGCCGGTGCTCACCGACATCGAGGTCGCGATCGAGGGCGTCGAGTCGTTCGACATCCTGCCGCAGAACCCGGCGGGTCTCCTGTCCGACCTCTACGACGCGACGCCGATCCTGCTGCACGCCCGGTTCACCCCGCCGACGAGCGGTCCGGTCACCGGCACCGTCGTCATCACCGGCAACACCGGCAGCGGTCGGTATGAGCGTCGCATCCCGGTGACCTTCCACGCCGACGCGCCGGATCACGCCTCGATCGCGACCCTCTGGGGTCGGGCGAAGGTGGACGACATCCTCGATCCGCATCTCGCG
>JAUIHC010000458.1 GCA_030432455.1 Phycisphaerae bacterium
GCGAGTCGCCCGACGCGGTGCCGCAGGCGATGGCGCTGCTGGAGCTGGCCGCCCGCATCGGACGGCCGGATCTGCAGCGGCTCGCGGCCCGCGCGGCCGTGGACGGTCTCGCCGGTCCCGATGGCGAGCGCTGGCGCGACGAGGTCCTCGATCTGCTCCTGGATGCGGTTCCGACCGCCGGGGACGAGGATGGCGCGGTACTGCTCGAACTCGCCGATGCCGCGGCCGTCGGGGTCGCGGGTCGGGTCCGTCACCGACTGGCCCGCGCGGCGTGGTTGGAGGCCCGCGGCCGGATGCGGGAGGCGGTGGAGGAGTGGCTGGGAATCGTCGGCGACTCGTCGCTCGCGACAGTGCTGGTTCGGGAAGGCGACGATCACGACATCGCGGCGGGAACGATCGCCCGCGCCCGTCTGCGAGAGGTCCGCGACAAGGACGAGGCACTGGCCGCGCGGCTCGACGAGGAGGCGCAGGCGAGGGTCCGGGCAGCGATCGACGCGCGCGAGACCGCATCGGTGCTCGTGAATCTCGTGCGGTCGTCGCCCGGCACCGACGCCGCCCGACTGGCGGCGTCGCGGTCGATCGAGATTCTCCGGGACGAGGGCGATCCGATGGCCGCAGCCGCGGTCGCCCTGGTGGCGGCCCGGGACTTCGATCGTCGCGACCCGCGTCGCGACACCCTGCTTCGGGAGGCGGCGACCGCCTGCGGCGAGGCGGGACGACCCGATCTGGAAGGGATGCTTCGCGGGCTCACCACCTCCGCGGCCGGCGAAGTCCGACGTCCGATGGTCGCGGGCGTGCCCGATCACCTCGAGTCGATGCGGGGACGGCTGGCCCTGACCACCCCGGAGGCCGCGGCCCAGGCCCCGCCGGATCTGGTGCTCATGCACGAGCCCGACACCGCTCAGCTCGTCGCGCGGGATGCCGAGGGGCTCGTCGAGCGGTGGCGGCGTCCGTGGTCGAAGGATCATCTGGTGGTGGAGTGGTCCCCGGACCTGCTCGTCTGGGAGAACGCCGGCCAGCGACAGCCGATCCTGTCGGCGATCGAGTCCGAGACCGGCGCGATCCGCTGGTCCACGCCCGAGATCTCCCGTCTGCTTCCGGCTCCGGATCGTCGATCGATCAACACCGACGGCTTCCTGCCCGACGGCAGCGTGTTCCAGCCGTGGGAGATCCTGTGCGTGCCATCCGAGCGGGGCGTGCTCCTGGTGCGCCGCGACGGGGCGGCCTCGTTCATCGATCGCGTCGATGGTCGGACGGTGCTCTGGAGTCGGCGGGACCTCATGGACCGCGTGCACGGGATCTCCCGTGGCGGTGGTCTGATCCACCTCCACGGAAGCGGGGTCGATTCACGCGGCGATGTCGTCGGTCGGGTGGTGTCCCTCGATCCCGGCCGAGGCACGATCGTCCTCGACGAGTCGATCCCCACCGGAGAGATCCGCTGGGCGGTCGCCGATCCGCTCGGCCGTCTGGCGGTCGGGACCACCTCGGATGTGCATGTCCTCGATCCGATCGGGGCGAAGACCGGTGGCGGCGATCGGTGGCTTCGACGGAATCGGGGGGCCGGGGATGTCGTCCTCGGCTGGATCGCGGATCGCGATCTCGTGCTGGTGGACGATGCGTCGTCCACCGCCGTCTGGGATGTCGAGAGCGGTCGCACCGACTCGACCCGGTGGAGCGTGCCGGAGGATCGGGTCGATTTTCCGGGGCGGCCGCTGGCCACGCTCGATCTGGGCGATCGTCGCGTGCTGCATCTGGATGCCCGGCTGGTGATGCACGATCCGGAGGGTGGGCTCCTCGGCACCGATGCGATGTCGATCCCGGGAAGACGGGACTGGCGGCTGCTTCCGGTGCACGATGGTGTGCTGCTGGTCACCCGGATCGCCGCGGGAGTTCCCGGCGGGGCGGTGCATCGGTTCCAGACGTTCGACACGAACGCGGGCCTTCGGCTTGCCGGTCGTCCCTTCGAGATCGCCGGTGGGCGACCGTACGCCGATGCCCGGGCCGTCGATGGATGGTTGCTGCTCTCGACTGAAGCCGAGACCCACGCCGTGCCGATGTCGCCGTCTCGGGAACCGATCCCGGAATTGCCGGGTCGTCCTTGACGGAGCCTCGGTCATCGGGCATAACTCCCGTCCGGTACCGGTCGAGCACGGTGCGTCGCCGTTCTTCTCGCCTCCGGAGCATTCCTCGAAGAGCCGTACCTGGCTACGGAAGGACACCAAGCCATGGGCACCTCGCTTCTCGTTGACGTGGACGGCCTCGACTCGCTCGATGGTGTCTCCCTGCTCGATGTCCCCATGTTCGCTGCCGATCTTCTCGGCGCCGCGTCGTCGGCGAGGGCGTCGATCGGTGGCGGGGCCGGGGCGGTCGTGGTCGGCTGGGGCGACGACGAGGACGACGAGTACGAGGGCTTCTACGACGACGACGACGACGACGATGACGACGATGAGGAGGACGACTTCGACGACGACGAGGGCGACGAGGACGAGAGCGATGAGGACGACGATGAGGACGATGACGACGACCTCGACGACGACGACGAGGACGACGAGGACGACGAGGACGAAGACGACGACGAGGACGACGACGAGGACGATGACTACCTCGACGATGGCGAGGATGACGGCTTCGGCGACGACGACGAGGAGGACGGCGAGGACG
>JAUIHC010000033.1 GCA_030432455.1 Phycisphaerae bacterium
GCCTGCGCCCGTGACGCGATCGACCTGCTCGTTCCCGAGGCGACCGGTCGTGGTCTCACCGTGCAACTGGAGATCGGGCGGGCGGTCCCGAACGCGGTGGCGCTGGACCCCACCCGCTTCCGGCAGGTGGTGCTGAACCTGGTCGGCAACGCGATCAAGTTCACGCACGAGGGCGGCGTGGTCGTCCGGATCGACCACCATGCCGCCTCCAACCGGCTCGAACTGGCGGTCACCGACACCGGCATCGGACTCGACGACGCCAGCCTCACGCGGATCTTCGAGCCGTTCCGCCAGGCCGACGGGTCCACCACCCGGCGATTCGGCGGCACCGGCCTCGGTCTCTCGATCTCCCGACGACTCTGCGAACTGCTCGGCGGCGACCTCTCGGTGGAGAGCATCCCGGGCATGGGATCGACCTTCACCGCGGCCTTCCTCGCCCCGCCCGCGGAGCCGATCGAACGCCCGGGGGAGGCCCGGTCCCTGCCCCCCGGACTGCGGGTGCTGCTGGCCGAGGACGGCCCCGACAACCGACGGCTCATCGAGCATGTCCTCGCCCGACTCGGGGCGGAGGTGGACTCGGTCGAGAACGGAGCCGAGGCGGTCGAACGCGTGCTCCACGGCGATCCCGTGGACGTCCTGCTGCTGGACATGCAGATGCCGGTCATGGACGGCTGGGAGGCTGCCCGACGGCTTCGAAACGCCGGCTGCGAGCTCCCGGTCGTGGCCCTCACCGCCAACGCCCTCCCGGGGGACCGCGCGGCCTGCCTCGAGGCGGGCTGCGACGCCTACCTCGCCAAGCCGGTGCGACGCGAGGATCTCACGACCGCGATCCTCGCCGTCCTCGACCGCCGGGAGCACCGGCCCGCCCGCCGACGCGCGGGCTGAGCCCTCCATTCATTGACGCTGCCGCGAGCCTGCCCGTAGCATTCCGGGTTCCGCGCGGTTCCGATGAGAGCCTGCCGCGGAAGTCAGCTCCCCGCCGCCGGAGGCCCGCGTGCGCACCGCCATCATCAGCGACATCCACGGGAACCTCGAGGCCCTCCAGACCGTCCTCGCCGACATCGATCGACGTGGCGTGGACGAGATCATCTGCCTCGGCGACATCCTCGGCTACGGCCCCGATCCGCTGCAGTGCGTCGATCTCGTCTCGGAGCGGTGCGTGTGGAGCCTCATGGGCAACCACGACTACGCGGTCCTCTACGAACCGACCAACTTCAACGCCGTGGCCAAGCGGGCCGCCTACTGGACCCGCGGGCAACTCGACGCGGCGGCGGAGAGCGACCCGGAGTCCGGCAACCGCCGACTCGACTTCCTCAACCGCATCCGCCCCCGGGTCCGCTATCGCGACGCGTACATCTGCGTCCATGGATCGGTCCGCAAGCCGATCAACGAGTATGTCTTCGAGACCGACGTCATGGACGACCCCCGCAAGATGCGGGAGATCTTCGACCGGATCGACGACGAGGTCGTGATCGGCGACCGTCGCGTCCGCGGTCGTTGCATCGTCGGGCACACGCATGTCCCCGGGATCTTCCAGTGGACCGAGGAGGACGGCGCCGACTTCACCAGAGCGGTGCACCTCGGCGGCACCGGTGACGCGGATCCTCTGGACGAGATCGGTGGTGGCGACGATCCCGACCGTGATCCCTTCCTCGTCGGATCGCATGTGTTCGACCCCGAGGAGAAGAGCATCGTGAACCCGGGCAGCGTCGGGCAGCCGCGGGATCTGGACGAACGGGCGAGCTACGCGATCCTCGACACCACCTCCGAGGATCACCGCGTCGACTTCTTCCGCCTCCCCTACGACATCGATGCCGTCGCCGACAAGATCTACGCGATCGCCGAGCTCGACGACTGGCTCGGCGACCGACTCACCGAGGGTCGCTGACGCTCGTCCGTCGCCCACCCGCGGGTGAGGCGACGAGCGTGATCACGTCGATCCCCCGATCGCATTCCCATCACATCCGACTCGAGCCGAGATGAGCCCCGAAACCCGACGTCGCATCATCACCAGCCTCGTCTTCCTCGTCGCCGGCGGACTGATCCTGCTCGCCTTCCTGCGGCCCCGACCCGACACCGACGCGACTCCCGACTCGACGGCGTCGACGGCGACCTCGGCCCAGGTGGCCGCCTCGGACGAGTCGGTGGTCCCGGATGACGACACCGCCCCGACCGCCCCGACCGCCCCGACCCCCGACCCCGCCGCGAGTCCCCGCACGACCGCGGACGCTCCGGATTCGGAGTCGGTGGACCGCCCGGCCGAGACCGCGGATGCCGCCGAGTTCGTCTCCCGCCGTCCGGCCGGACCGGCCTCCGCCTCCTCCACGCTCGGCTCCCTCGATCCGACCACCGATCGGTACCTGCTCACCTTCAGCCCCACGGCGGCGGGCATCGAGTCGATCGTGTTCAGCGACTTCTGGACCGAGGCGGCCTGGTCGCGCGAGGCCGCCCGACACGCGAAGAACCCCGAGGCGCCCATGCCCTCGGACGACGAGCGATACGCCCTTCGCGCAGGCTCGTACGGTTCGACGACCATCCCGCTGCTGGCCGCCCGCGCGGTCGAGATCGACGGCGTCCGGATCAACCTCTTCGCGGACTGCTGGCGAGAGATCGAACCCGGCCGCTTCGAGACCGAGATCGTCGATGCCGCGACCGACGCGCCCGTCGCCCGCATCGAGCGGTGGTTCCGACTCTCGGACAACGGGTACGACATCACCCTCGAGCAGCGCATCGAGAACGTCGGCGACGTCGATCGCGAGATCGGCTGGATCCAGTACGGCCCCGGCGATCTCGATCGCGATCGCGGCTCGTTCATCGAGGTCCGCCGCTTCCACTTCGGCTACCTGCTGTCGCCGCAGCGCGATCCGGCGCAGGCGAACGTCACCGCGAACGGCCAGCTCTACGAGCGCCGCGACGTGCTCGACCGCATCGGCGAGTGGTACGGCCGCCCCGCGGGCAGCGTCCCGGCCGACGTCCGCGATCTCTGGCCCAACGACATGAGCCGCGAGCAGTCGCTGGTGCTGAGCTGGTTCGGCACCACCAACCGCTACTTCACGCTCTGCGTGCACGCCCCGTACGACCCACCCGCGAACGCGAGCCGCTCCGTCGAGTCGAGCCTCGTGACGGTGCGGCCGATCGCGGATCTGTCGCTCCCCGCCGATCGGCAGGTCATCCAGACCGAGCTCTACGGTCCCGCGAAGACGGTGGCGCCGGGCGAGTCCGCATCGTGGAATCTCGGGGTCTACGCCGGTCCGCTCGAGCGCAGCGTGCTGGAGTCCGCCGAGCCGTACCTCGCCCTCAACATGCGGGACCTCATCGTCTACCTCATGAGCGGGTGCTGCACATTCTGCACCTTCTCGTGGCTGGCCGACTTTCTGGTCGTCTTCCTCAGCTTCCTGCACTCGATCGTCGGCGACTGGGCGATCGCGATCATCCTGCTGGTCTGCATCGTGCGTCTGATCCTGCACCCGGTCATGAAGAAGGGGCAGATCCAGATGCAGCGAATGAGCCGGCTCATGACCGAGCTCAAGCCCGAACTCGACGCCCTGCAGAAGAAGTACAAGGACGATCCCGCCCGCATGCAGTCCGAACAGCGTCGGCTCTTCATGGAGCGAGGCGTGAACCCGGCGGGATGCGTCGGCGGACTGCTTCCGACGTTCCTGCAGATGCCGATCTGGATCGCGCTCTATGCGATGCTCTTCTTCGCGTTCGAGCTCCGTCAGCAGCCCGCGTTCTTCGGCCTCTTCCAGCTGCTCCCGGACATCCAGCTCGGTGCGACCACGCTGCTCGGCCAGTTCCTCGGCGACCTGAGCCGCCCCGACCACTTCGTCGAGTTCACCACGCCGGTGGACATCTGGATCACGAAGCTGACCGGCGTGAACCTGCTGCCGCTCCTGATGGGCGTGATCTTCTTCATCCAGCAGAAGTACATGAGTCCGCCGCCCAGCCCGAACATGACCCCCGAGCAGCTGCAGCAGCAGAAGATGATGAAGGTCATGATGGTGGTCCTGTTCCCGCTCATGCTCTTCCAGGCCCCGAGCGGTCTGACGCTCTACATCCTGACCTCCAGCTCGATCGGCATCATCGAGGGCAAGCGGATCCGCAAGCACATCGACGGGATGGACCTCACCAAGCCGATGCCCGTGTCCGAGAAGGCGAAGAGCCGGAAGGCCCGCAAGGATCAGCTCGCCCGGATGTACGCCCAGAAGCTGGAGGAGGCGAAGAAGAAGCAGGCCGCCAAGCGGAAGGGACCGCAGAAGTCGTTCAAGAAGAAGGACTGATGTCGGCGGGCTCGAATGCGATCGTGGCGGTCGGCACGCCGATCGGCGCCGGGTCGCGAAGTCTCATCCGGGTCTCGGGATCGGGCGTCCTCGCGCCGATCGCGGAGACGCTCGACGGCCCCGCGGCACGACTCGCACGCGAACGCCGGCGCGGCATCGCCGTCGGACGACTGCCACTGCCGTTCGGCACGACCGAGGTCTTGATGCCGGTGATCGTCGCCGTCGCCCCCGGCCCGGGGTCGTTCACCGGTGAGGATGTCGCCGAGATCCAGGTCCCCGGACACGCGAGACTCGCGGCGATCGTCCGCGACCGCCTGATCGACGCGATCGAGCGTCGCGGCATGCCCGCCCGGTCGGCCGCCCCGGGCGAGTTCTCCGCCCGGGCGTTCCTGAGCGGCCGGCTCGCGGTCGAGGACGCGACCGGGATCGCGCTGGCGATCGAGGCGGATCGCGACGACGAACTGGATGCCGTCGATCGACTGCGGGCCGACGACCGGGGCGTGACGCTTGGATCGATCCGCGCCGCGATGATCGCCGTCGCCGGTCGTCTCGAGGCCGGCATCGACTTCACCGACGAGGAGGACGTGATCGCCTGCACGGTGCATGAGGTCCGGGAGGCCCTCGGCTCGGCCCGGAATCTGCTCGAGGGCATGCGATCGACGGTGGAGGCGATCTCCGGAGACGCCTCTGGGCTGCCGCGGGTGGTGCTCGTGGGGCCGCCGAACGCGGGAAAGTCCACGCTCTTCAACGCCCTGTGCGGCGACGATCGGGTGGTGGTCTCGCCGGTTCCCGGCACGACCCGGGATGCCATCGAGGCGGTGGTGGAGCTGGCGGGCGACACCGATGCCGATCCGGCGGTCCGCTGCGTGCTGGTCGACACCGCGGGCGTGGGCGTGGGGGCCGCCGGTGGCATTGGCGGAGTCCAGATCGGCGGGGGCGAGGAAATCGAGTCGATCGATCCACTCGAGGCTGCGGCGACCGAGGCGACGTCACGCGCGGCGGCGACGGCGACGGTGCTGGTGAGGTGCCGCCCGGCCACGGATGCCCGCGTAGACGACCTGGCCGATCGCGATCTCGCCGACCGGCAAGGCACGGAGATCGAGGTCGTCACCAAGGCGGACCTCGGCGGCGGCCACGCGAGCGAGCGAGACCTGAGGGTCTCCGCGGTCACTGGAGCGGGGCTCGACACGCTTCGACGACGACTGCACGACGCCGTCGCCCGCTCGACGGCGAGCGACGCGCGGCGGTCGCTCCTCGACCGACTGGCCCGAGGGCTGGACGCCGCCGTCGGCTGGCTCGACGAGGCCGAGTCGATGATCGCATCCGCACCCGCGGATCGGGGGGTGCCGAGCCCGGAACTCGTCGCCGCCGCGGTGCGGGGCGCGATCGGGGAGATCGGCCTGCTCGACGGCTCGCTCGACCCCGACCGGGTGCTCGACGAGGTGTTCGGGCGGTTCTGCGTGGGGAAGTAGGCGAGATTGGAGAGTGGGGATTGGGAATTGGAGAATCGGGAACGGAGAATGGGGGATGGTGAATCGGGAATGCAGAGCTGATGATGCCGCTCCTTCCGATGCTCTACCGCCTATTCTCCAGCCAGTCATGCCTCGTGCCCTTCGCCCAACCGACTTCGATCCAAACGCCGCGTGGCGGCGACATGAACTCGCCATTCACGTGCGATACGTGGAATGCGATCCGATGGGGGTCGTGCACCACTCGGTCTACCCCGTCTGGTTCGAGATGGGACGAACCGAGATGCTGCGGGCGTGTGGCGGGTCGTATCGGGCGATGGAGGAGGCCGGTGCGATGCTGGTGGTGGCGGAACTCTCGATCAAGTTCCAGCGACCGGCCCGCTACGACGACCAACTCGTCCTGAGGACCTTCCTGCTCGAAGGCGGTCGGGCGAGAATCCGCCATGGCTACGAGTTGGTCCATGCACGCCACACCCCCGACTCGACGAGCGAGTCGGATCAGTCACTACCCCTCGCTGTCGCCACCACCACGATCGCCTGCGTGGATCGAACCGGCGCACTCCAGCCGATCCCGGAACTGGTCCTCGAGACGCTCGACCCCTGATCCAATCCGGCGGCCCCGCAAGATCGCGCAAGAGCGGGCAAGAGCGGGTAAGAGCGGGTAAGGAGTCAAGAAGGCGAGTTTCAAGGGGCCCGGTCTGGAGCACGAGGGATCCGACATCCTCATGTGGACCAACCAACCCCTCGATCAAAGAACAGCGGCCGACTCCGAAGAGTCGGCCGCTGCGATACGAGCAGAGAGGCAGAGCCAGTCGTCGCGATCAGCGACGACGACGCCGCATACCGGCCAGACCGAGGCCCGCGAGACCAGCAATCGCCGGCGTCGGCACGACGATCAAGAGGTCCTGATTGTTGGGGTTGGTGAGGCCGATCAGTTTACTGTAGGCGGAGAAACCGCCGTTACCCAGAGATGCGATCATTGAACTGGCGAGGTTCATCGTTTCCTGGTTGGAGGCGCCGACAAAGGCACCCTGGGTAAGATCCATCCTAGTCACCGCAACGGAAGCGTCAGTCGTATCAAAGTTCTCGTGAGAAATTTCCCAGATCAGCAACTGAAATGCCGCATAGTTAGTCTTCCTATCGAAGGCATTCGTTGGGGCGTTGAGAATATTCGAGGAGTAGAACTTGGCGTACAAATCTTGGATCAGAGTTTGGGCGACTTCGGAAAGAGCACCGGGAGGTGAGTTCTCCGGAACTTGGGAAATCTCGACGGCTTGGTACGTGATCGGATCGTCAGGATAGTTCTCGACAACCTCAATACAAAATGCACTAATCGAACCCCCTCCAGAGGGGCTGAACGTCATCAGGTGAGCCTGCGAGGTACTCGCAGAACCAGACGCCGAAGCGTTCCAAGCCCGCGAAGAGACGTACTCATACTGGGCCGAAAAACCGAACGAGCCGGTGCGTGAAAGAATCACAGTGTCTCCCACCTCGATACCCGCCGACGCCTGACTCGAGATCGCCGCTGCCGCAACGAGCCCGCCAAAGAGGAGAGTCTTCATCTCTGTCTCAACTCCAAAAGACGCTTCACAACTCGTTTCGATTGGTGAAGCACACATGGGAACGAACTCGGGAACCCAACAGTTCGACTGACCCCTAGTCAGCCACTCCCCAGCTCTCTCAGAGGTGCAAGGTAGTCCGACCCACCGGGGCGATCAAGAGGTTTTGTGCTGATTTTTCGGCTTGGCGGGGGCTGGCGGGTGCATCGGGGCTGCTGGCCCCCCGACCGCCCCCCCGAAGGCCGGGATCCGTGGATTATGGGGCGGCGGAGAGCTGGCGATCACGGCTCGATTGCCTGGATCCCGGCCTCGATCGAGCAGTGAACCCGGCGAATCGGCTCGCGAGAGGCCAACCGAAGCTCCGCCAACCAGCCTGCGCGGAGCCCCGCCTCGAGCTCGTACCTCGTCGCCGCATCCCGGACCCCGACCCGAGCGATCCCGCCCCGAAGCCCCTTCAAGCGGGTCGCATCCCGAAGAGTCAACGGGATGACCAACTCCCAGGCTTCGATGAACGAGCCCGCTTGACGACGGTTCCGCGTCTCTTCCCGTCGAATCGACTCGACGAGTGCGCCGATCGCCACCCCCCGCGATGGCCGGACTCGAAAGCCCTGCAGACGCGTGATCTTCGCGGCCACCGCGGCGAGGTTGGACGAGGGCGGGGTCATCTGCGACGAAGCCTATCCTGCCCCCCCGACATCGACCCGTCCCCAGCCCATCCTCCGGAAGTCGCGGACGACCGCCGCACACCCCCTCCGAGGGTGCTCCGATCTCGACATCGGAATCTCCCGTACCCTTCCTCTCCATGAGCGGCGTCACCGTCCGGAATCTGGTCAAGCGATTCGGCTCCACCACCGCGGTCGCGGGGGTGGACCTCGAGATGGAGGCGGGCAAGCTCTTCTTCCTCCTCGGCCCCTCCGGCTGCGGCAAGACCACGCTGCTCCGCATGATCGCGGGCTTCGAGACCCCGACCTCGGGATCGATCCAGTTCGGCGACCGGGACGTGTCGGGCCTTCCGCCCGAGAAGCGGGACGCCGGCATGGTGTTCCAGGGCTACGCCCTGTGGCCGCACCTCTCGGTGTTCGAGAACGTCGCCTTCGGACTCCGGGTCCGAAAGACCCCCGATGCCGAACTCCGCCAGCGGGTCGGCGATGCCCTCGACCTCGTCCGCATGACCGGACTCGGCGACCGCAAGCCGACCCAGCTCTCCGGCGGCCAGCAGCAGCGGGTCGCCCTCGCCCGGGCCCTCGCCTTCCGCCCCCGCGTCCTGCTCCTCGACGAGCCGCTCTCGAACCTCGACGCCCGCCTGCGACTCGAGATGCGGACCGAGATCCGCCGCATCGTGGACGAGGCGGCGATCACCACCATCTATGTCACCCACGATCAGGAGGAGGCCCTCTCGCTCGCCGACGCGATGGCGGTGCTGCGGGACGGCTCCGTGATCCAGGTCGGCCCGCCGCGGACCCTGTACGACCGACCGAGCTCGCGCTTCACCGCGAGCTTCCTCGGCGAGACGACCTTCCTCGACGGGACCATCGGGGCGATCGACGACGCAGGCGTCCGCATCGACACCCCCGCCGGACCGGTCATCGCCGCCGACGCGGGCGGGCGGGTCACCGGGGATCGCGTCTCCGTCTCCATCCGCCCCGAGGCGATCCGCATCGTGACCGACGCCTTTCCCGCCCCCGCGGGCTGGTCGCGGTTCGAGGGGACCGTCGGCTCGTCGATGTTCCTCGGGGAGACCGCCGAGCTCGACGTTCGGGTCGCCGAGGCCCGGCTCCGCGTGCTCGAACTGCACCCTCGGATCGATCGCCCGATCGGCGCCGCCATCGCGATGGCGGTCGATCCCGCCGACGTGGTCGTGCTGCCCGCCGAAGGCTGATCCGGACACCGTTGTCCCTGGTCGGCGAAACCGACCGGTCGAATCGTCGAAACCGGTGCGGTCCGTCGCACTCGGTGACGGTGTTCGATCGGAGTCCGTCCCCCATGTCCTGTGTTTCCAACTGCTCACGCCGCTCACGCCGCCTGTCCGCCGCCCTCGCCGGACTTCTTCTGACCGTCACCGCCGTCGCCGACGGCCACACCGCCGCCAAGACCGCCCCGCTCGCCCCGCCCTCGATCCCCGAGCTTGCGACCGCGGCCGGACGCTTCGACACCCTGCTGGCCGCGGTGCAGGCCGCCGGACTCGCCGAGGCGCTCTCGAGCCCCGGCCCCTTCACGGTCTTCGCCCCGACCGATGCCGCCTTCGCCCGCCTCGGCGACGACACGATCGCGAGCCTGCTGGAGCCCGCCGCAAAGCCGACCCTCGCCCGCATCCTCAAGCACCATGTCGTCCCGGGCCGCCTCGACGCCGCGGATCTCGTCGGCCGCGAGTCGATCGAGACCCTCGCGGGCACCACGCTCGAACTCGGGGTGCTCCGAGGCCGCCTCCTCGTCGGCGACGCCGCGGTCGAGAGCGCCGACCTCGCGGCGAACAACGGCGTGGTGCATGTCATCGACCGCGTCCTCGTGCCGCCCGCGGTCGTCGATCCGCTGGAGACCCTGCTCGACAACGCCGTCCGCCGCGGCGCCGCTCGATTCAACGACGGCGATCCCGGGGCCTGCGCCGACATCTACGCGACCGCGCTGGACTCGGTGGCCCTTGCCGCCGGATTCGGTCTCGACGATGACACCCGCGATCGACTGCAGAGCCGACTCGACGAGATCGCGAGCATGAACAGCGACCGCGATCGCGCCTGGGCGTACCGCCGCATCATCGACACCCTCTACGCGGGCATTCAGAACGGATCGATCTCCTCGACATCCGCCTCGGCCTCGAACGACCCCACCCCGACCTCGACCGCCCCCGCGACCCCTGCCGCCGCCCGCACGACCGCGTCGCGGCACACCTTCGCCCCGAGCGGCACGATGCTCTTCGCCTTCGACGGCGAGGACGCGGCCACCGGATGGCGGACGGTGCTCGATGGCGTCATGGGCGGCCGATCCACCGGGCGGATCCTCGCGACCGACGACGGCACGATCGTCTTCGACGGCGCCACCTCCCTCGAGAACAACGGCGGCTTCTCGTCGATGCGGACCGACGTCGCCGAAGGCGCGTGCGACGGCGCCGACGCGATCCGACTCATCGTCAAGGGCGACGGCCGCGACTACAAGCTCGGCGTCAAGGGCTATCGCGGGATGAGCCCCGAGGGTTACTGGCAGTCGTTCCCGACCGTCGCGGGCGAATGGACCGAGGTCGTCATGCCGATCCGCGACCTCGAACGCCAGTTCATGGGCCGACCGCTTCAGGGCCGCATCGCGCCCGAAGACATCAGGGCGATCGAGTTCTACATCTACGACAAGAACGCCGGAGACTTCCGTCTGGAGATCGACTCGATCGAGGCGGTCCGACTCGATCAGACCTTCGATGCTTGATGGTTCACCGCGGAGCTCACGGGTGCCGGCAACAGTCAGCTTGAGTGCCGGAGCCCCTCATCACACACCAATCCCTTCGTGGTGATTTCCCCCCCGACCACACCAGGAACCACCGCGTTCAAGCGTGCACCCCTCCTCCCCTCCGTGGCCCTCCGTGAACCTCTGTGCCCTCCGTGGTGATCCGTGGTAAGTAACCCGCCAAGCCCTCAATCCTCGAACGGAAACATCTCGTCGAGCTCGCTGTCGGCGAGTTCCGCGAGGAAGCGGCCGTAGCGGTCCTCCAAGACCTCGAGGAATCGCTCGCCCTTCTCGGGCGTCGCGGCGTGCGGGTCGCCCGCGCCGGTGTTCGTGGTCAGCAGATGCCACGGTCGGGTGATCTGGACCCAGCCCTGTTCGACCGCTTCGAACCGGGTCGGGCGGGTCGCGCCGGCGTCGGCGGTCAGGCGGCCGTCGGCGAAGCGGGCGACGAGTTCCGGTCGGGTCGCGAGCAGAATCGAGGTCTCCATCTCGCCCGCGTGGTCGTCGGGCTTCTCGAAGATCTCCTCCGCCGCGTCGCGGCAGGCCCGGAACCAGTCGATCAGGAAGAGCTTCGCGGTCGGATCCGGTCCGTCCACCAGTTCCCGCAGGATCCACTTCAGGTCGTTGCCGCCGTGACTGTTGAGCAGCACGATCTTCCGGATGTCGTGACGCACGAGCGATGCGACGAGATCCCGCACGATCGCCAGCAGCGTGGTCGGCATGAGATTCAGCGTCAGCCGCACGCCCATCTGGTTCGTCGTGGTGCCGTACGGAATCGCCGGCAGCAGCGCCACCCGGGCCCCCGCCCGCCACGCGGCGTGGCACATGCGATCGCCGATCTCCATCGCTTCGATCGTGTCGGTGCCGTACGGAAGATGAAGATTGTGCGGCTCGGTGCAGCCGAACGGAATGACCGCGACGTCGAACCCGGGGTCGTGCAGGCCGCCCGACCGGGCCGCGATGTCGCCGAGGGTCGTTTCGTCCAGTCGCCACGGTGCGTCGGTCGTCATGAGGGCGTTCCCTTCGACTCGGCGTCGAGTCCGGACACCGTCGCCGGGGCCGCGATCGTGCCGTCGAGCGTCGCGATGCCGAGCAGCATCCGCGGCATGTGGAACGGCCCCTTGAAGATGTTGCCCTTGAGCGTGGAACTCACGGCGCCGTCGCGTCGCAGGTAGCCGAACCACTCGGGATGCTCGGGATCGTCGAAGTGGCGGTACGCCCAGTCCTCGACCTCGGCCGCCATCGTGTGATACCGCTGGTCGCCGGTCGCCGCAAAGGCGTGCCGGGCCGCCAGCACCGCCTCGCAGTGCGGCCACCAGAACTTCATGTCGTGCTCGTACGCCGCGGGCGGCCCACCGCGAAGATCGACGAAACTGAGGAGTCCGCCGTGCTCGGGGTCCCATCCTCGTCGCCACGACCAGTCGAGCATGTCGAGCCCGGTCCGCACGAGCCCGTCGGCGCCGGCCTCGTCGCTCGCCCCGCGTCGGACCTCGGCTTCGTGGAGCACGAACCACGCCCCTTCGATCGCGTGGCCCGGATTCAACTGGCGGCCTTCGAGATGATCGATCACCGCGCCATCGGGCGCGACGACTTCGAGCACCGCCTGCAATTCGGCGTTGACGAAATCCGATGCGATCTCCTCGACGCACTCGGCGGCGACCGCCTCGGCGAGTTCGCCGCCGATCGAGTCGCGGAGCACCTGCGCCACCCCGAG
This sequence comes from Phycisphaerae bacterium, assembly GCA_030432455.1. Classification (GTDB taxonomy): domain Bacteria; phylum Planctomycetota; class Phycisphaerae; order Phycisphaerales; family SM1A02. The sequence continues at coordinate 12,452 of JAUIHC010000033.1, forward strand.
GGAGATCATCGGATGTCCGAGCGGCTTGCCGGGGCGGACGCCGGTGCCCTTGGGTGCGATGACCCCGGGCGTCGTCATCGCGTGCCGCACGAACCGCAGCAGCCGCCGCGCCTCCTCCGCAAGCGTCGCGTCACCGCGCAGCGCCGCGGTCTCCGCGAACGCCATCGCCGCGAAGCACTCGCTGTAGACATAGCGCCGCTTGCGGATCGGCCGACCTTCGCGGTCGAGATGGAAGAACATCCGGCCGTCGGAGTCGAAGGCGTGGTCGCGGCCGAACCGCAGCACGAGATCAAGGGCCTCCAGCCATTCGTCCCGCGGCTCGATCACCCGGCAGCACCTCGCGAGCAGCCACGCGAACCGAAACTGCTGCCAGACACCCTTGTCGTCGTCGACGAGCGTGCCGTCGCGATCGAGACACGTCATGACGCCGCCGTGCGCGCGATCGACGCCGTGGCGGATCCAGAACGGCAGAACCTCGTCGATGAGTCGGCCGAGCGCCCGGTCGCCGCTCAGCACGAGCCACCTCCGGCATCGAGGCCCGCGATCCCGAGGCTCGCGAGGGCATCGAGCACCGACCGACGTTCCGCGGCGTCGAGTCCTCGCTCGGGTCCGCGGGGCGGTCCGATCGGCACCCCGACCTCCTCGAGCAGCGCCTTGCCGGTCCGCAGCACCCCGTGGCTCAGAAGCGGCGCGACCAGACGGACGATCGTTCGCTGTGCCGTCCGCGCCGCCTCGAGATCACCACGGCCGAACGCCTCGAAGACCGCCTGCGCGGGTCCGGGGGCGTAGCCGTAGGTGCTGCCGATCGCCGATCGGCAGCCGAGGGCGAGCCCTGCGAGCAGGTGCTCGTCGCTGCCGAAGAACATCGAGAGCCCGTGCGTCTCGCCGAGCTCGATCGCCAGCTGCAGCTGCATGAGATCGCCGCTGGTGAACTTGAGTCCCGCGAAGCCCGGCACCCGACCGACCGCGGTCCGGACAACCTCGGATGCCGGGAACGACACACCGCCGAAGGCCGAGATCTCGTAGATGAGATACGGTCGTTCGCCCGCGGCCTCCGCGAGTCCGGCGTGCCAGGCCACAAGGTCGCCGACCGATCGCGATCGACCGAAGGTCGGGTTCATGGCGGAGACGATCGGCGCGCCGACCGCGTCGGCGTGGGCCGCCAGTTCGACCGCGTCGGGCAGGCAGTTGGCGCCGACATGGGCGATGACCACGAGGTCGTCGCCCGCCGCGGCCATCCACGCCTCCAGCAGCGTCTTCCGCTCCTCGACCGAGAGCGCGAGCGACTCACCGGTCGATCCGCAGACGTAGACCGCGGTCGCCCCGGTCCGACGCAGGTGGTCGGCATACGACGGGATGACATCGGGTCGGATCGCCCCGAGGGCGTCCATCGGCGTGTGCGCGGCGGGGATGGGTCCGCGGAGCGAAGTCACGATGCTGGCGTCGGATGACATGCGGCGGAGCGTATCGGAATGGCTCCTTCACTCGCCGGTAGCATGGCCGCCGATGACGCACCACCCGAAGATCGGATCATGCCTCGCCCGACTCCTGCTGGTCGTGACGCTCGCGGCGACGCCGATCCTCGGCGGTCGCGCGGTCGCCGAGGGTCCGACTCCGCCGGAGGGCACTGCGGTCGTCGAGGTCGATCTCGACGCCCTCCCGCCCCTGCCCGACGGCGAGGGACTTGCGGGCGCGATCGCCGGTCTCACCGACGGTCACCTGCTGGTCGCGGGCGGCGCCAACTTCCCGAACACCCCGCGCTGGGAGACCGACAAGGTCTGGCACGACGCGATCCAGGTACTCGACCTCGCGGCCGCGGACGCCGGCTGGCGAACACTCGGCACCCGCCTCGATCGCCCGATCGGCTACGGCATCTCGGTGAGCCATCCGAGCCGCGGCGTCATCTCGATCGGCGGCGACACCGGCGATGGGTTCACCGGCGAGGTGATGGCGATGCGGTTCGACGGCGAGTCCTTCATGCTCGAGTCCCTGCCGCCACTGCCGA
>JAUIHC010000034.1 GCA_030432455.1 Phycisphaerae bacterium
GCACGTAGCTGCTCTTGGGCGCCGCGAACAGATTCGGCCATCAACGCATCATCGCGGCCAAGCGATCGGATCTGATCCACAACAAACTGCTCGAGCTCCGGCGCGGGCAGCGACGGGCCCGGACACTCATCCCACCCTCGCTTCTGCGCCCGCGTGCACACGTAGTAGCGATAGTGCTTGACCGCACCGGAGTGCAGGCGAGACGACGCATAGTGGTGGATCATCGAGCGGCCACATGCCTTGCATCGAACGAGTCCCTTGAGCAGTGCTCCATGCTTGTTGCTGCTTCCTCGACCATCGCCGCTGCGGTTGGCCTTCAACATCTGCTCCACGCGACGGAACAAGTCGTCATCAATGATCGCATCGTGCTGCCCGTCGTAGACGTCCTCCTTGTGCTTCACCTTTCCGAGGTACGCGACGTTGGTCAGGAGGTTGAACAGCAGCGATTTGTTGAACGGCCGACCGCCCATCTCACGGCCACGTTTGGTGATCCACGCCTTCGTGGTCCAGCCCATCTCGTCCAGGCGGCGGATCGCCTGTGACACCGAACCGCACTCAAGGTAGAGCTCGAAGATGCGACGCACCTGCGAAGCCTCGTCCTCGTTGACGACGAGTCGATTGCCGCCGGGCCGGCGCTCAATGTCGTAGCCGAGCACCGGACGCCCGCCGCTCCAGAAGCCCTTGCGCTTGGTCGCCGCGATCTTGTCGCGGGTGCGCTCCGAGATGACCTCACGCTCGAATTGTGCGAACGAGAGGAGGACGTTCAGCATGAGCCGGCCCATCGAGTTGGCCGTGTTGAACTGCTGCGTAACCGAGACGAACGCGACGCCTTTCTGCTCGAAGACTTCCAGCATTCGGGCGAAGTCGAGCAGCGATCGGCTCAGCCGATCGACCTTGTAGACCACGACGCAGTCGATGAGGCCGGCTTCGATGTCAGCCATGAGACGTTGCACACCGGGCCGATCCACGTTGCCGCCGGTGAAGCCGCCATCGTCGTAGCGAGCGGGATTGCACGTCCAACCCTCGGCCCGCTGGCTGGCGATGTACGACTCGGCTGCGTCGCGCTGGGCGTCGAGCGAATTGAAGTCCTGCTCCAGACCCTCGTCGCTGCTCTTGCGCGTGTAGATCGCGCAGCGAATCGGCTTCGAATTGCCTGCGCCGTTTCGGCTCACGACGCAGCCTCCCGTTTACGCTTCCGTTCGGCCAGGCCGAAGAAGTACATTCCGTTCCAGTGCGATCCGGTGATGGCGTGTGCCACGGCACTGAGCGACCGATACGCGACGCCGTCGAACTCGAAGCCCTCGGAGAGGACGGTCACTTTGTAGTCATGTCCCTTGAACCGTCGCGTGAGCAAAGTGCCGGGCGGCGGGATCCGCTCATCGCGGTGGACTCGCATTGGACCAGACACGACGTTGGCACCGTTCGCCGGAACGGGTGGAGGGGCGGCCGGCGGACGAAGACGTAGATCAGCGTCGCGAGCCAAGTGCTGCGCCCGGTCAAGGGCACGCTCCATCGCGCGCGTCGCCAAGTCGCCCTCTGCAAGCATCTGGATTCGCCACGCGACGCGCCGGAGCAACCACTGCCGATTGCCGGACCGGGCCGGTTCGTCGAATACCTCGGCGTACCTGTCCTGAAGCTCCCGGACTGGCATCCGGTCGAGCGCGGCAATCTGCTGCTTCACGTTCTCCTTGGTGTTGGTCGTCATGCGCGCTCTCCGGCCTTGGACTCGTTCCGATCGGACGTCTCGCCCGTGTGGACACTGAGCCTCGAGGTCGCAGAGAGTGCAAGTCCATCAACGCCAGATTCTTCCGACTCGGCCGATTCAGCGGCTGGTTCAACGCGAATCGCGATGGCCCGGGCAAGCCCGGTCGCGATCAGCTCGGCGAGTTCTCGGCGGCGTTCCCTGGCCGACATGCGGCCAGCGCGCGATGATCCCGTTCGCGGCATTGCCGCGGTGCATGTGCGTCCGTGCATCGACATGTCCTCGTGCCGCCGCTGTTAACGGGCGGGTTTCACCCGTCTATATCTGCAGTCGGGGCGAGGTTGTCGCACGCTCGATGCCACCAACCAACGTGTCGGGCTATGTCTAGCGCACCGTTGTCGCACGTGATCCGAGATCTGCCATCGCCCTGAATATTGAACTATGGGTCAATGACGTTCCCAGGAGTAGATTCATGCCCGGCCAACTCGCCCGACACACCACGAGCGGCGTGGAACTGCTCCTCCATGAATCTCGCACCTGTGACTTCGCTTGACCTCTGATCGAATCTTGCCGATCATGGAATATATCCCCCCGGGGGGGATGTTGTTCATGACGGAGAACCACTTATGCCCAAAGTCAAGGCCAACCCGAACGAATACCTGTCAGATGAAGCAATGAAGAGCCTCGTTGACGGCCTCAGCCGCATTGAGGGCCATGTCCGCGCCGTGAAACGGATGGTCGAGGAGCGACGCTGCTGCGACGAGATCCTGACCCAGGCCGCTGCCGTCCGTTCGGCCCTCAACCGGGTGACTGTGAAACTCGTCGAGGGTGAGTTGCTCAACTGCCTGACGTCATGCGGCCAACCAGACGCCGAGGACCGAATGGCCAAGGCGATGACGGCGCTGGCATCAATGCTCAAGCACGGCTGACGCCAGAGAGAACGAAAGTCATGACCAACACCAGTACACCATCGACCGCCCAAGCCACACATTGCCCTGAGTGCAGTACGAAGGGCAAGAAGGTCAAGCGCATCACACTCGAGTCGCTTCTCACTCCCGATGCCGCGCACCGGATCGGCGACGCGCAGTTCCGCTTCTGTGATTCGATCGACTGTAACACGGTCTACTTCGGCGACGACGGCACGGCGTTCTCCAAGAGCGATCTCACCGTACGTGTCGGCGTGAAGGAGCGCACCTCACCGCGCCATGTCTGCTACTGCTTCGATCACACGATCGAGGAGATCGACGCCGAGGTGCGGGACACCGGGCAGAGCACCGTCCTCGACGACATCAAGATGCGCATGAAGGACGCATGCTGGTGCGAGACGAAGAGTCCCCAGGGATCCTGTTGCCTCGGCACGGTGGGCAAGTACGTGAAACAAGCGCTGGCAGAACACGGCGGCCCACAAGATGTGTCGGCCATCGACAAGGAGTCTGCCGACTGCTGCGCCGCTGGAGCGCATTGCAATACGGCTCCAGACTCCGAAGGAACAGGTATGCACGACTGCTGCGCAACCACAGACACGGCTGGCGATGCCCAAGACAAGGGGCAGCGAACAGGCATGCTTGCCGTGGGCGGCTCGGTGCTCTCTGCGCTGGCCGCGTCGGCGTGCTGCTGGATTCCGCTGCTGCTCATCGCCTTCGGCGTGTCGGCGGGCGGCGTCTCCGCCTGGTTCGAGCAATACCGGTGGTTGTTCCTTGGTATCACGGCCGTTCTCCTCGGGACCGGCTTCTACTTCGTGTACTTCAGGAAGCCACACTGCGCCCCCGGATCCGCGTGCGCAACGCCGAATCTCAAGCTCCAGCGATTCAGTCGGGTCATGTTGTGGGTGGCGACTGTCGTCGTCATCGCCACTGCTGCCTTCCCGAAGTACGTCGGTTACTTGATCCCTGAAGACGAGCCGGCGCAGATCACGATTCCCGCCAACCATGTGGCAACTGCATCCGTTGGGATCGAGGGCATGACGTGTGAGGCGTGCGCGATTCACGTGAAGGACGCTCTGATGAAGGTGCCCGGAGTGCTCGATGTCGTGGTGTCCTATCCAGACAGCGCCGCCACAGTCCGATTCGACGACACGTCTCCACCGGCCGTGGATGCATTGGCATCCGCGGTGGAGGGCGCCGGGTACAAAGCTGACACGGGCACCTTCACCAACCGAACCCCCTGATCCGACCGTCTCCGCGTCGGTTCACCTGCGAGGAACATGATGATGATTCGAGGCAGTCAACTGAGTCTCCTAATCGCATTCCTGGGAAGCGCGGCGTTCGTTGTCTCGTGCAGCACTCCAAGTCGCGCGACAAGTTCTGCCAACCATGATGTGACGAGCGCCACCCCACATCTGGTAACGGTGTTGCAGGCTGAGGGCTGAGGCAATACCGAGAGCGCGGTCGCGCTCGTCGAGTCGTATGCAGCCGAACTCAGTTTGAGAATCCAGATCGAGCGCATCGTCGTTCGAACGGACGCCGACGTTCAGAAGCACAAGTTCCTCGGAAGCCCGACCGTCCGGATCAATGGCCTAGACGTTGAGCCGTCCGCGCGCTCAAACACGCAGTACGGCTTCACGTGACGGTTGATGGACTGGACGCAGGGTGCGTCCGCGACCAAGGAGATGCTCCACGACGCATTCCGTGAAGCAGGCTGGGCCTCGTAGGTCTGTCCTCGCAGCCTCCAGAGTCGCGAAGAACGTCACGACCGCGCCCCCAATCGCGCACACCTGTTCACTGAGAGCCAGAGAGCGCGAGAGCCACGGCCATTTTGACCTCGTTGCCACCCGTTCGGATCGGGGGCGTCGGCTCTCGGTCCAAGACGGAGAGCGCCAACCCCTCGCCACGGTGCCGCCAAGGGGGCCAATTCGGCCACCTGCTCTGTAAACGACACGGCCCGCCCAGATTTGGGGCGGGCCGTTGAACTCCCCCGGCTGGACTCGAACCAGCAACCTAGCGGTTAACAGCCGCTCGCTCTACCATTGAGCTACGGAGGAATGGACGCGGTAGCGTACTCCGTGGATCGGCGTCGTCAAGTGGGTCGCTGCATTGGAATCCGGGTTTTCGGCCCTTGCAAGCCGGATTCGGGAGTCCCATCGCCCCGGATTGGCCGGGGATGGCTCTTGCCCTTCCGACGGAGTTCGGTAGAATCCTCGATTCGCCCCGCGGGAGGTCCCGGCGGGGTCCCCACGATCACCCCCGAACCGGTCCCCGACCGGTTCGGCCAGACCCGGAGCGACGCCGTGAAGGCCGACATCCACCCGACGTACTACCCCGAGTGCAAGATCCACTTTCGCGGCGAGGTCGTGATGACCTGCGGTGCGACGGTTCCGGAGATGCACGTCGAAGTGTGGTCCGGCTCGCACCCGTTCTTCACCGGCAAGAGCGCCTTCGTGGACACCGCGGGTCGCGTCGAGAAGTTCCAGCGCAAGTTCGCGGGCAACTACTTCGACAAGAAGAAGAAGGGCAAGTAGCCCACATCAGGGGGATGCGTCACACGGCCAGAGGCCGACGCATCCCTCACACGAACCACGAGGCCCGGGTCGCACCTTGCGACGCGGGCCTTTTGACTCGTGTGTTCACCATGACCGTCACCATCCCCGACAACCTCCGCCGCAAGCTCGAGGAGTTCCGCAGTCAGTTCGCGGACATCGAGCGGCAGCTCGTCGATCCGGAGACGCTCGCGGATCACCGGGCGGTCGCCCGGCTGTCGGCCCGTCGGAAGGCGCTCGAGCCGCTGGTGGTGGGCCTCGCCGACTTCGATGCCGCGGCGGCCGAGTCCGCCGAGTGGCTTGGAACGATCGACGCGGGTGACGATGCCGACCTCGTCGCGATGGCGAAGGAGGAGCTCCCCCGCCTCGAGCGACGGATGCGGGAACTCGTCGAGTCGATCCAGTCCCGCCTGGTGAATGCCGACGACGACGCGATCGGGTCGGTGATCCTCGAAATCCGGGCGGGCGTCGGCGGTGACGAGGCCGGGCTCTGGGCGGGCGATCTGCTGGAGATGTATCAGCGATTCGCGGCCGAGGAGCACTGGTCGTTCGAGATGCTCGATCTGTCACCAGGCGATGCGGGCGGCGTGAAGGCGGCGGTCGTCCAGGTGACCGGCGACGGCGTGTGGGCGGACCTCGCCTTCGAGGCGGGCACGCACCAGGTGAAGCGGGTTCCCGCGACCGAGACCCAGGGCCGGGTGCACACCTCGACCGCGACCGTCGCGGTGCTTGCCGAGCCCGAGGAGGTCGAGGTCGACCTCGATCCCGCCGACGTCAAGGAGTCGATCACCACCGCTCAGGGGCCGGGCGGGCAGAACGTGAACAAGGTCGCGACCGCCGTGCACCTCATCCACGAGCCCACCGGCATCGAGGTCCGCATGCAGGAGACCAAGAGCCAGACCCAGAACCGCGAGAAGGCGTGGGCGCTTCTGCGGGCCCGACTCTTCGAGCGGCAGAAGGCCGAACGCGATGCGGCTCGCGCCGCGGAGCGGAACTCGATGATCGGCTCCGGCGGCCGCGCGGAGAAGATCCGCACCTATCGCTGGAAGGAGAACATCGCGGTCGATCACCGCATCGGCGAGAGCGTCAACCTCGGCACGCTCATGCAGGGTGGCATGCGCCCGCTGATCGACGCGCTGCGACGCGAGGAGACGACCCGACGACTCGCGGCGCTGTGAAGCCGCGTTCGCCGGGAAGGTGAACCACAGAGACACAGAGGACACAGAGGAAGACAGGAGGGATGCCGAGCGTCTGCTTCAGACCAGACGGATCGGAATCACCAGATCGCCCTCTGTGCCTCTGTGGTGAATACCAGCACTGAAGACCGCGTCCGCCGCGGGGACCGTGAACCACAGAGACACAGAGGACACAGAGGAAGACAGGAGGGATGTCGAGCGTCTGCTTCAGACCAGACGGATCGGACTCACCAGGTCACCCTCTGCGCCTCTGTGGTGAATACCAGCACTGAAGACCGCGTCCGCCGCGGGGACCGTGAAACACAGAGACACAGAGGACACAGAGGAAGACATGAGGGATGCCGAGCGTCTGCTTCAGACCAGACGGATCGGAATCACCAGATCACCCTCTGTGCCTCTGTGGTGAATACCAGCACTGAAGACCGCGTCCGCCGCCGGGAAGGTGAACCACAGAGACACAGAGGACACAGAGGAAGACATGAGGGATGTCGAGCGCCTGCTTCAGACCAGACGGATCGGACTCACCAGATCACCCTCTGTGCCTCTGCGGTGAATACCAGCACTGAAGACCGCGTCCGCCGCGGGGACCGTGAAACACAGAGACACAGAGGACACAGAGGAAGACAGGAGGGATGTCGAGCGTCTGCTTCAGACCAGACGGATCGGACTCACCAGGTCACCCTCTGTGTCCTCTGTGTCCTCTGTGTCTCTGTGGTGAATACCAGAGATCACGACCACGCTCGCCGCGCAGAGGGGGTCACGCCTCGCAGACGTGCTCCGCGGCGTCGAGGAATTCCTCCAACCACTTCGACTCGAAGCGTTCCACCGCGATGCGGGTGCTGTCGTCGTCCACGCCCCAGAGACAGGCGCGAGGGTCGAGGAGTTCCGGGTCGAGCAGGAGCTGACAGCTGTTCTCGATCGCGAAGGCGCAGGGAAACTTGCCTGCGAACATCGCGCTCGCCGCGTTGACCGAGGGGTCGCCGATCGAGATCGTCGGCTGCAGCCGGAGCTGGTCGTCGTTGAGATACCAGACGTCGCTCACGACCAACGGCATCGGCCCCTCTCCGAGATCGTGACCGCGACTCCGAAGCACCGACCGCATCGCCCTCGCGATCCGGCCCGCCCACGGCCGATCCGCGATCTCCGCCCTCGGGTGCGCTCCGACGACGACCGCGATCACCTGCTCGGGCCGATAGTCGGTACTCGGCGGGAGTTCGAGGCGCTCGTGTTCGAAGATCGGGTCGGGCATGGGGGGATGGAGGATGGAGAATGGAGAACGAACAGTGGAGAATGGAGAACTCGAGAATCAGTGCGGGAGGGGGAACTTCTCGCAGAACTGGCGGATCTCTTCGCGGACGGTGCCGCAGGCGGCGGGGTCGCCGCCCGAGGTCATGACGCGGTCGAGCCATGCCGCGACCTGCACCATCTCCGGCTCCTTGAGCCCGCGGGTCGTCAGCGCCGGGGTGCCGAGTCGAAGCCCACTCGTGACCATCGGGGGTCGCGGATCGTTCGGGATGCCGTTCTTGTTGACGATGATGCCCGCGGACTCCAGCCACTTCTCGGCGTCGGCGCCGGTGAGGTCCGCGTCGCGGGTCCGCAGGTCGACGAGCATCAGGTGGTTGTCGGTGCCGCCCGAGCAGAGACGGTAGCCGTGACCCACGAGCGCCTCCGCCAGCGCCTTCGCATTGGCGACGACCTGGGCGGAGTACGACTTGAACTCGGGGGTGAGCGCCTCGCCGAACGCGACCGCCTTGGCGGTGATCGCGTGCATGAGCGGGCCGCCCTGACTGCCGGGAAAGACCTTGCGATCGATCTTCTTCGCGATCTCCTCGTCGTCCGACAGGATGAGACCGCCACGGGGACCGCGGAGCGTCTTGTGCGTCGTGGTGGTGACCACATGGGCGTGCGGGAAGGGCGACGGATGCACGCCCGCGGCGACGAGGCCCGCGATGTGGGCGATGTCGGCCATGAGGTACGCCCCCACCTCGTCGGCGATCGCCCGGAAGCGGGCGAAGTCGATGATCCGCGGATACGCCGAATACCCGCAGATGATGAGCTGCGGCCGGCACTCGCGGGCGATCGCCGCGATCGCGTCGTAGTCGAGCAGTTCGGTCTCGGGGTCGAGCCCGTAGTCCACGATGTTGAAGAAGGTGCCGGAGAAGTTCGGCTTGAGGCCGTGGCTGAGGTGACCGCCGGAACTGATCGGCAGGCTGAGCACGGTGTCGCCGGGCTTCATGAGGGCCATGAACGCCGCGATGTTCGCGTTCGCACCGCAGTGGGCCTGGACGTTCGCGAACCCGCACCCGAAGAGCCGCTTCGCCCGATCGCGGGCGAGGTCCTCGATCGCGTCGTGGTGAACACAGCCGCCGTAGTACCGCTTGCCGGGATACCCCTCGGCGTACTTGTTGGTCATCCAGGTGCCGGCCGCGTGCATGACGGGGCCGGTGACATGGTTCTCACTCGCGATCAGTTCGAGCGTCGAGGACTGGCGTTCGGCCTCGGCGACGAGGATGTCCGCGACCGCGGGATCGTGCTCGCGGAGCAGGTCGACGATCGCACGGCTGATCGGATCGTGGTCGACGACGGAGGTCGTCCCCATGGTCTGGCTGGTGGGATGGGTGTCGGTCATGGCGTGGAGTGTAGAGGCCGCGGGCACCGCCGCGCGGGAGGTACCCTCGCCACATGCCGGAGGCCCGTCATCGCCGACTCGAGTCCCCCACCGGCCCGTTCTTCGTCCGCCGCCTCGGCGACGGCACGATCGAGACGGGGTGGTTCGCGATGCTGGAGCACGCCGGGCCGGCGGGTCGCTCGGCCGCAACGCTGGGCCCGATCGACGACACGCTTCTCCCGGATCTCTGCGGTCGCATCCTCGCCGCCATGGCAGGCGAGCCGATCGACTTCAGCGACGTTCCGCCGCCTCCGGGAACCCCGTTCCAACGGTCGATCTGGCGGGCGACTCGGGGGATCGACCCCGGCACGACCCGGACCTACGGCGAGCTGGCCGCGGAGGTGGGACGCCCGGCCGCCGCGCGGGCGGTCGGGCAGGCGATGCGGCGGAATCCGCAGCCGATCATCACCCCCTGCCACCGGGTGGTCGGATCGTGCGGTCTGGGCGGATTCGGGGGGCAGGGTCGGGACGGTCCGTGGCCGGACATCAAGCGGCGGCTGCTGGTGGCGGAGGGCGCGATGTCCGGCGATGGCATTCCGATCGCGTGATGTGACTTCCGACGGCGTGGTGGCATTCCGACAAAGCCGGTACGGTTCGGTTTTCCAGAATGTCGCCGAGACGGCGGCCCCCAGACCGGAGAACATTGGTCATGAAGCTCACGATGGTCGGCAGCGGATACGTCGGACTCGTCACCGGAGCCTGCTTCGCCGAGACCGGCAACGGGGTCGTCTGCCTCGACGTGGACGAGCGGAAGATCGCGATGCTCACGCGGGGCGAGAGCCCGATCTACGAGCCCGGCCTCTCGGAGATGATCGTCCGCAACGCCGAGGCGGGCCGCCTCGAGTTCACGACCGACAAGGCCGCGGCCTACCGCGACGCCGAGGTGATCTTCATCTGCGTGGGCACCCCGAGCGACACCGACGGCTCGGCCGACCTCCAGTACGTCCTTCGCGTCGCCGAGGACATCGCGACGGTGATCGACTCGCTCGGTCCCGACCAGTCGCCGAAGACCGTGGTGGTCAAGAGCACCGTCCCGGTCGGCACCAGCCACAAGGTGCGGGATCTCATCCGAAGCCGCACGGACGCGCCGTTCCACATCGCCGACAACCCCGAGTTCCTCAAGGAAGGCGATGCGATCAACGACTTCATGAAGCCCGACCGCGTGGTGTGCGGCGTGGAGAGCGCCGGCGCCGAGCAGGCGATGCGGGATCTCTACGAGCCGTTCGTGCGTCAGGGCAACCCGATCTACTTCATGGACGTCCGCAGCGCCGAGATGGTGAAGTACGCGAGCAACGCGATGCTCGCCTGCAAGATCTCGTTCGTGAACGAGATCGCCCGCCTGTGCGAGGCGTACGGCGCCGACATCAAGTTCGTCCGCGAGGGCATGTGCGCCGATCGCCGCATCGGCAACCAGTTCCTCTACCCCGGTCTCGGCTACGGCGGCTCGTGCTTCCCCAAGGACACACTGGCCGTCTGCTCGATGGGACGCCAGGCGGGCATGCCGTGCTCGCTCAACGAGGCGGTGCACGAGGTGAACCAGGCCCAGCGGTCGTGGTTCTGGACCAAGATCACCGAGGTGATGGGAACCGATCTCGCCGGGAAGACCCTCGCCTTCTGGGGCGTGTCGTTCAAGCCGAAGACCGACGACATCCGCGAGGCGCCCGCGATCGCGCTCATGAAGATGGCGGTCGCGGCCGGGGCCACGGTCAGGGCCTTCTGCCCGGAGGGCCTCGAGAATCTCGAGAAGGAGTATCCCGCGGCCGAGCGGGCGGCCGGCATGTACGAGTGCCTGCAGGGCGCCGACGCCCTGGTGATCTGCACCGAATGGAACGAGTTCCGCTCGCCGGACTTCGGGAAGATCGCGGCGATGCTCGGCTCGAAGACGATCTTCGACGGCCGCAACGTCTACCGACGTCAGCAGATGGCCGATCTCGGCTTCACCTATGTCTCGGTGGGCCGCCCGCCGGTCATCGCCGAGAACGCCGGCACCACCGCCTGACCACGCGCGGCCCGCCGCGGCCCGAGAACCCGAACCGCCCCGAACCGCCCCGAACCTCGGGGCGGTTCTCGTACAGTGAGGGCATGCCCGACCTCCTTGTCGCGACGTCCGATGGTTCCCTGCTCCACTCCCGTCCCGTCGGGGCGAGGGCGACGCTGGTGATCGGTCGCTCGCCGAACTGCCATGTCGTCGTGCCCAGCGATCGGGCGAGCCGTCACCACGCCATGGTGTTCGAGTTCGCGGGCGAGTGGTACGCGGTGGACCTCGACAGCACCGCCGGCCTCGTGGCCGAGGCCGGCCCTCGCCGCCTGCATCACTTCACGGCCGAGGCGCCCTGGGTCCGGATGGGACCGGTCGTGCTGTGGATCGACGGCCCCCGTGAGTCCCGGGCCCGCTCGAGCCGCGGTCCGATGCCGATCGAACGACGGACGGAGCCGGTCGTGCGGACCCGGACCGACTTCGTGGATCCCGCCCCCCCACCGCCCGCCACCGACGCAGCCTCCCTGCTGGTCGCGTTCCGCCGACGGAGCGACGATGCGATCCGCCTGCTGGATCTCGCCGCGGCGGATCGGATCATCATCGGCGGCGATCCCGCGTGCGACCTCATCGTGCCCGGCGACGAGGCGGCGATGCGGGCGATCCTCTTCCGGGTCGGCTCGAAGTGGGCCGTGGCCGATCTGACCCGGCGGACGCGGGACGATGCCGTGCCCGGTCATCGCCGCCTGAGCCCCGGCGGACGCTGGGATCTCGGTGCCGTCGAGGCGACCGTGCTGACCGCGGAACCGGCGATTCCCCGGGAAAATACGGAGGCGGAGACCTCGGGGCTGGAGGGGCTCGACGTCCCGGACCTCGGCTCGATCTTCGCCGGGGGATCGGACGACGACGGCGGCGGGACCCCCGATCAGCCGCGGAAACCCTGAAAAAACCAGCAAAAACGCGAGATTGATACCTCCGGGCGTGTTGTCGTGGTCCGCGGGGATCGCTAGATTCCCGCCGGAAACGCTGTTTTCTCCGATGAAACCGCGTTCCACGCCCCCCTCTGCCGACGACCTCATGCGTCGGTGGGACCGATGGAGTGGTCCCGGGGCTTCGACTCACGGGGCCGTCGGCCTCGTTCGGCCGGACAGTGCCGGACGTTCACCCGACGCACCCCGACTCAGGAATCGCGTCCCGACGGAACGGGACGATCCGGAGACTTCCCGACGACGACGCCCGATCCATCTCCACGCATCGCCTGCGTGAGATCGATCATCCGCGACGCCGCCGCCCGAATGTCGAAGGATCCACCGCACGTCGCGACGCCGGAAGGATCTTGATCCATGGCCACGAAGAAGAAGACCACCCGCCGTCCCGCCGCCAAGAAGGTCGCCAAGAAGGCGCCGGCCCGCAAGGCCGCCGCCAAGAAGGTCACTCGCAAGACGACCGCCCGGAAGACCACCGCCAAGAAGGCGCCGGCCGCCAAGACCGCCACCATCCGCGGTTCCGCCGAGCCCCGCACCAAGAGCCAGATCTTCAACACCCTCGCGGAGGCCACCGAGCTCAGCCGCAAGGAGATCACCTCGGTCCTCGGCGCCCTCGAGTCGATGATCGTCGCCGACCTCAAGAAGGGCACCGCGGTCAAGCTCATGGGCATGAAGATGACCGTGAAGAAGAAGCCCGCCACCAAGGCTCGCAAGGGTCGCAACCCCTTCACCGGCGAAGAGATGATGTTCAAGGCCAAGCCCGCCTCGAAGGCCGTCAAGGTCCGGGCGCTCAAGACCCTGAACGATCAGGTCTGACGAACGTCGGACTGCGGATACTGGCAGGGCGTGCCCGTTCGGGCACGCCCTGTCGTTTGGAAGGGAGTCGTGGTGGTGGCGGTCGTGGAAGTGGTCGCCGCGACTGATTCAGCCGGAGCAGGTTCGTTCCTGTTCCAGGGTCTCGACGGCGGTGCGGAGGTGATCTCCGGCTGCGTCGAGGCGACGATCGGCTTCGGCACGATCCAGATCCGGGAAGAGTTCCATCAGGATCCGCAGACAGCGATCGTGCAGCTTGTCGTTGGTGGCCCGCAGGTCGATCATGCGGCCGCCGCGGACCTTTCCCATCCGGGTGAAGACCGCGGTCGTGAGCGTGTTCAGGGCGATCTTCGTGGCCGTGCCCGCCCCGAGGCGGGTCGAGCCGGTGAGCGGCTCGGGTCCGGTGTCGAGCACCACCAGGTGATCGCAGTCGTCCGGACGGTCGCGTCCGGCACAGCTGATGAGGGCGGTCGTCGCCCCCCGCCGCTTCGCCGCGGTGATCCCGCCGAGCGGCCAGGGCGTCGTCCCGCCCGCGGCGATGCCGACGACGACATCGTTCCGCCCGACGCCCAATCGGTCGAGTTCCGGAACCGCGCCCTCCGCGTCGTCCTCGGCCCCCTCGCTCGACCGCCGCAGCGCGGCGTCACCGCCGGCGATGAGTCCGACCACCTGTCCCGGATCCGAGTGGAAGGTCGGCGGACACTCCGACGCATCGAGCACGCCGAGCCGCCCGCTGGTGCCCGCCCCGAGATAGATCAGTCGCCCGCCCGCAGCCATCCCCGCCACCACCCGATCGACGAGCGACGCCAGCGGCGTCGCCGCCCGCTCGACCGCCTCGACCGCGCGACGCTGGTCCGACGCGAGCAGCGCGACCAGCGACTCGGTGTCGAGCGCATCGAGCGCGAGACCGTCTCCCCGGGGCCGCTCGGTGTCCACGTGCCCGCGATCGGGCGGAAGTGGCCGCGACGAGGTCACGGAGCGTCGTCGCCGACGGTGTTCGCGGTGGCCGCGGCGCCGAGATGCTCCTGCAGGAACGACCACTTCGCCGAGCGATAGGCGGCGCTCGGGATGCCGTGGGTCGCGTTGGGGAAGATCTGCATCTCGAACGGGATGTCCGCGTCCTGCAGCTTCTGAGCGAGCTGGAAGGTGTTCGCGGGATGCACATTGTCGTCCTGCATCCCGTGCAGCAGGAGCAACGCCCCCTCGAGGTCGCCCGCGAGCTTCACGGCGCTGCCCGCGTCGTAGCCCTCCGGGTTCTCCTGCGGCGTTCGCATGTACCGCTCGGTGTAGATCGTGTCGTAGTTGCGGAAGTCCGTGACCGGCGCCCCCGCCACCCCCGCGTGGAAGACGCCCGGATGGCGAACCAGCGCCAGTGCCGACAGATAGCCGCCGTAGCTGTGCCCGGTGATGCCGACCCGAGCCGGGTCGATCTCGGGATGGGCGTCGAGGATCGCCCGCACCCCGGCGACCTGATCGTCGAGATCCGGCCCGCCGAGCCGCAGGTAGGTCGCGCCCTCGAACGCCTTGCCGCGACCCAGCGTGCCTCGGTTCTCGATCTTCGCGACCGCGAAGCCGAGCTCGCAGAGCG
>JAUIHC010000459.1 GCA_030432455.1 Phycisphaerae bacterium
CGTCGTCGGCGTCGCGAAGCCGGTCGAGTCGGAGTTCGTGCACGTAGCCCGGGCGGCGGGGGCCGCAGACGAGGTTCACCTCGAGTCCGTCCGCCGAGACCTGCGCGAGCGTCACCGCGACCGCCTCGGTGTTCGTCTCGGGGCTGCCGTACGGCGAGTGGAGCAGATAGGTGTAGCTCGACATGTCGTAGTTCTGCGGCTGCGAGGCGAGCCCGGGATCGACCGGCTTCGTGAAGGTGAGCCGGAAGCCGGTCGGGGTCGCCTCCATGGTGCGGATCTCGAACGGCGTCTCGCCGGTCCAGGAGAGCGCTTCGAGTCCCCACATCCGCGTGCCCTTGCCGCCCCAGCCACGGTTGGTCTCGCCGACGAGCAGCGAGCCGTCCTCGCCGAACGCCATGCGGATGATGCCGCACTGGAAGTTCTCGCGGAACGGGAAGACCGCGCCCTGCACATGTCCGTTCACCTCCTCGGTGAAGATGCGGTACACGGCGCCGTGGTGCTGATCGCCCATGTACGCCTGCCCCTTGAAGAACGGGGCGATGGTGCCTTCCGTGTCCCACACGACCTCGCCCGGGCTCTTGCCGCACTTGTCGTAGGGGAACCAGACGACCGGCAGCTTGAAGCTCGGGATCGTCTCCGCGACCTCGGGCATCGGCCTGCCGTCGGGGATCTCACCGGGGAACTCGACGTGCGACTCGGGTCGCTTCGTGCTCTCGATCCCCCACGGGTGTCCGTGGAAGTCGCCGCGCTCGATGATCGACATCTTGCTCGCGCCGCACCATTCGCCCTGATTGTCGGTGTAGTAGACGCGGTCGTCGGGGCCGACCGCGACGCCGCACGGCGATCGGAGTCCCGCGGCCTCGGGGTGCATGACGCCGTCGGCGCCGACCCGCATCGCCCAGCCACGCCAGTCCTTCGGTCCGAACGGCTCGGCACCGAACGGCCGGTTGAGCGTGAACCAGAGATCGCCGTTGGACTGGAAGACCGGACCGAAGCAGTACTCGTGGTAGTTGCCGCTGATCGCCCAGTCGTCGCAGACCGTCTCCAGCCGGTCGGCGTGGCGATCACCGTCGAGATCGGTCATCTTCGAGATCTCGCCCCGCTGCGACACGAAGACCGGTCCGTTCCAACGCTCGCCCGCGGCGATCGCGGCCAGACGGGCCTCGGTGTCGGTCGGCGTCGTCGCCAGTCCCAGCGGTTCCTGGAGTCCATCGGCATGGAGGTGATACCGCACGCGATGCGGATCGTCGGCATGCTCGACATCGGCGGGAGACCCGGCGAGCACCGCGATGGTCTGCTCGGGGTCCATCGCGTTCTCGATGATCCACACCTCGCCGCGCCGAGTGCACGCCATGATCTCACCGGCCCCGAGGGGAAGGATGCCGCCGACCTCGAGGTGGACACCCTCGGGTTCGGGCAGGGTGCGGATCGTCCAGTAGTCGTTCTCGTCGGCAGCGAACGCCGAGGAGGCGAGCAGGACGGGGAGGACGAGGGAAGCGGCTCGGTGCATCAGGTGCTCTCGATTCTTGTGCAGCGGGTTCGGACTGCGCGGCGGGGTCTGTGGCTTCGTGAAGGGGACAGCCCCCGAACGGGGAACGCGATCTTGGGAGTCGCCGTGAAACGGACTGCGCGGCGGGGTCTGTGGCTTCGTGAAGGGGACAGCCCCCGAACGGGGAACGTGATCTTGGGAGTCGCCGTGAAACGCGGAGACTGTCCCCGCCGTCCCCCAAATCTCGACTCTCGACTTTCCACTTTCCACTTTCCACTCTCCCCCCTCACCACCCCATCTCCGCCTCGAACACGCCCTCGAACGCGGCGTCCTCGCGACCGACCATGCGGAGCGGGATCTTCACGAGCAGTTCCTGCCCGCCGTCGGCACCATCGCGGACGAACGAGTCCGCGCCGCGGATCTCGATCACGAGGCCGTCGGCGGTGCGCCAGCGACGGTTGTCGCCTTCGCCACCGGCGGGCTCGATCGACCCGGCGACCGCAAGGCGGGCGTAGAGATCGCCTCGACCCTCGTCGCTGGCGATGCGGAAGGAACGGACGAGGCGGCTCCCGCCCTCGGCGAGCCGCGGAAGCGGACGCTCGGTGATGCGGACGCCGTCGATCTCCAGATGGAACGCGGGGCGTCCGTCGTCGTCGCGACTGGTGCCCGCGAATCGCCAGTCGCCGTTCCGCACGCCGGCGGCGTCGCGTCGGTTCGCGGCGGGCCACTCGTCGGCCCGGGTCTCCAGCATCGCGATCGCGGGGCCGTCGGGCATCTCGATGACGCTGCGGCCCGCAGGGTTCTCGAGCTGTCCGGCGCGACCGTGCCAGGTGCCGCGGGCGTCCATGAACGCGCCCCTCCACGCCTTGGCGAGTCGGGCGTTCTCGGCGTCGTACGCGTAGTGGATGTTGTCGGGCAGGCCGACCGCGATGGTCCGCGGGCTGACGCCCTCCATGAAGGTCCCGAAGACGATCGGTCGGTCGCTCGGCACCAGCGCGTACTCGCCCGCCTCGGGGACCACGCCCTTCGGCAGCGGCATCGAATCGCCGAGGGAGAGGTACGAGCGGATCGCGTCCACCTGCTTCACCGGATCGCCACCGAGGATCTCGGGGAAGATCCGGTCGGTGCCGCCGTTCCCCCAGAACGCGGTCATGCG
>JAUIHC010000035.1 GCA_030432455.1 Phycisphaerae bacterium
TTGGACCATGAGCCGGTCGTCCGGTCGTGGAGCGGACGAGGTCGAACGAAGAGCGGGACCTTCGTGGGCCTGGTCTTCAGGCTGAGAAGAGTCGGGAACTCCTTGAGGGCTCGCTTCCCTTCTTCGTTGAGGTGGATGTCCGTGCGGAGATCCTTGTTGTCGCCCTTCGCAGGCTTGAGCTCGAGGTCCCAGAGAGGGATCCTCTCACTTGTGAAGGTGATAAAGAGAGAGGCGGCAAGGGAGAGCTCGTAGGCGTCCTGGTCTCGTTCGCCCTGGAAGACGACGGGCTCGAGGCCTTCTCGATCTCGGTATCGCTCGAGCCTGGTCCAGACCCTCCCCGCATAGTGGGCCTGGGTGTAGACGACGTCCTCTTCTCGCTCGAGCTCAATGCAGACCTCGAGGCCGTAGCCGATGAGCTCGGCGGCAAGTCCCTCGGCATGCTCTGGCTCGAACTCTCTCAGGTAGTCGCGGACGACTCGGGTGGCTCTCGAGAGGTTGAACTGGGTGCCGATCCTCGTGCCGTCCTGGGTGTCGTCGGCCTTGCTGGCCAGAATGAGCTCGCGGACCTGGTCAGTGAACTCTCCCAGGTAGGGGAGCTGGTCCCTGAGTCGCTTGAGCTCGCGTCGAGGCGAGTCGGCGATGATCTCGTCGGCAAGGAACTGCTCTTCGATCTGGAGCATCCTCTCGATCTCGGCGTCTCCTTCCGGATCGTGGACCAGGTCGACGCCCATGGCTTCGAGATCGGCGTCCCAGGGAACCTCGGTGAATGCCTGGTTGGCCTTGCGGCGAGCTCGAGCCTGGAGGAGCTCGAGCCGCTCGGGCTCGATCTCGTAGTCCTTGGCGAGGCTGGTCCTGGCGATCCTCGCAGCAGCGACTCGGGGATCCACTAGTCGCTCGTCGTCGGCCTTGTCGTTGGAGATGGCGTCGAGGTAGCGACGTCGTCGATCCTCGATCGAGATGTCGCCGAAGGGCTCGAGGCCCTGATCGATTCGTTCCTGGGCTTTCCGGAACTCCTTGGGGATCTCTTCTCTCACTGGCGGACTACCTTGGCCTTCTTGGTTTCAGGACGGCCACATGGCCGCCTGGATCGTGGGATCGGATTGCACGGTAGGCTAGGTTAGACGCCACTCGTGAATGTCATTGCTACGAAGAGAGTAGGCCAATGGACGGAATCATTGCGGCAATCATCCATGCGATCATCGACAGCTTCATGGAGTTCCTTGCGGTTCTCCCCTGTGTCGCGATCTTCGCAGTGCTCTTCAAATTAGGCGAGCTCTGGGATTGGCTCTTTGCCGCAAGGAATACAAAGTCCTATGAGCCATCAATTCTGCAGGATGTCGACATCGAGCCCCGTGCAGAGCTCGCGGAGCTTCAGGAGTGGCAAGCACGTCAGATAGCCCTTGGCATGGAAAGTCAGGGAGAGTTGTATGACGAATCAGGGGCTCGAGAGCGATACGGGGAGGAGGTGTTCCGTCGGGCATTGGAAATAGCCGATGAGAACTATCAGCGTGAACTTGAGGCCGGTGAGGATGACGACTAGTCACCCTTCTCGAGCTTGGTGATCCTCCGCTCATGACCGTCAAGCCTAGTCGTGGTCATCGTGAGCAGGGCCTTCATCTCCCAGACCTGGACGGCGATGAAGGCGGCGACACCGAGGAGGGCGGTAGCGAAGAGTTCGAGCATCACTTGGCTCCCTTCGCCATGGCGTCGATGCCCTTGGCCATGGCGTCGGCCTCGCGGCGTCGTTGGCCAGGTGTCGGCAGGAGGAGACCGCCCACGAGCCCGGCGGGCCCGAGGAGGGCAGCGATCGTCGGGTTGCTCGAGACGAGCTCGGAGGCTCCGTCCCAGGCTCGGCGGATGAAGCCCTCGGTCATGTCGGCGACGTGGTCGAGGTGCTCGGCCTGACGGCGATGCCGGTCGGCCTCGATGCGAGCCTCGATTGGGTTGAGGGTGGTGGACTCGGTGCCGTCGAGGGACTTGACCGCCTGGCATCCGAGGGCGGATGTGGCCACGAGGGCCGCAGTGATGGTGATGATTCTGATCATGATGATCTCCACGAAAAAAGGCCCCGCGAGGGGGGCCTGGGTAGTTGGTTGAAGATGATGAATAGATGGGGCCTGGGCCTCCTGGGGACCGAGGGGCATCCTCGGGGGGCTTGCTCCTTCACTACCGCAGTAGGTTCAGGAGAGCCAGTCGAGGAGGGCCTTCCGGATAGCCCGGAGCCGATCGTCGGAGATCGCGTCGACGCGGACATAGTGCTCGAGGCCGACCTGGGCTCGTCCGAGCTGCTTCGCGGCGAGGCTGGGCGAGTGGCCCATGACGGCGAGCTCCAGGGCTTCCCCGTCGACCTGGCCAGCGATCGTCCGGAGGGTGGTCCGCCAGCCGGTGAAGGGCCTGCTCGCTCCGAGGATCCTGGTCGAGCGTTGCTGCCAGAGCTTCGTCGTGGTCCTCGCCGTGAGCGGTCCTCGCTGGCTCGGGAGCGGGAGCTCCACCTGGGAGAGCTCGGCGACCAGGAACGAGGGCAGGGCAGCCCGGCGAGCCCGACCGGTCTTCGCCCTGGGCTGGACGAACCACTGGCCGTCGATGGAGTCCGGACCGAGGTGCTCGATGTCGGAGCAGTTGCATCCGGCGAAGAGGCCGAGCCCCATGACGATCCGGGTGATGCGGTCGCCCTGGTCCCAGAGCATCCGGTACTCCAGGGGGGAGAAGGTCTGCTTCGGCGTGATCTGGACGGCAGGCGTGGGGAGCTTGCCGAGGCGGGGGCGTCGTTCGATCACGCCTTCCTCCTCGAGCCAATTGAGCCAGCCCTTGAGGAACTGCTGGAGCTGCCGCAGACGGAGCGGTCCCCATCGCTTCGAGGCGTTGAGGACGAGGGCTCGGAAGTCGTTGGGACGAAGCTCCTCGACGAGCCGCTCCTGGGGGAGATGCTCGGCAAGCATGCCGCAGAACTCGCGGAGCTTGGTCAGCGTGGACGCACGGATCGAGCCGACCTCGTGGTCCATCTGGCGGGCGTGGGTGTAGTAGCGAAGGGCCTGGGAAACGGTGCTGGTCATCGGATGCTCCGGTGATGGAGCGGCTCCGTGACGACGCCGATTCAGGTGGCAAACGAAGGCACCGGTTTCCGACGGGTGCCTACGCGAAGACGCCGGTCTGCGTGACCGACGCCTTCCAACGAACGGACAGGGCGGGATTCGAACCCGCGGTACCGCTGACGCGGTACGCCGGTTTAGCAAACCGGTGCCTTCAGCCGCTCGGCCACCTGTCCGGGGAGGGCGGAGTGTAGCAGGATCCGTCGGGAATTCGAGCCGCGGTGCGGGATTCCGCGGGCGGCTCAGATGGGGCGGTCGTCCTCGGCATCCAACTCGATCGCGACCACATCGTGACGACCGCCGTCGATGCCGAGCCGGTCGAGCAGGCGGCTTCGGAGCAGCGGTGAGACGCCCTCTCCGAGCAGCAGGCGGAGGGCAGGCCCCGGCGCTCCGCCATCAAGGAGCGTCCACTCGTGCAGGGTGCCGGCAGGCGTCTCGGTGACGCGGGTTCGCGCAGGCAGGATCACCGTCGAGATCTCCCGCTCGCGATCGAACCGTCGGAGGGTGATCGTCGTGTCCGAAAGCCTGGCTTCAACCCGGGTGCTCCCGACTCGGCCCCCGCGGGGGCGGGTGCGGTCGGCCTCGCGGTGCAGGACCCGCCAGGTCACCCGGGCCACGGACTGCGTGGTGGCCGACCCGATGTCCGCGGGGCTGCGGGTGCCGTGAGCGGCGTGCGGCCGGGTGATGATGGTGGGCAGGGTGGTCATGCGAGGATGCGAGAAGGCGAGGATGCGTGCGGGGGACCGGTCGTCAGAGAAGCGATGCCAGCAGACGGACGGCGACATCGAGACCCCTGCCGCCGCGGCCGATGAATCGGTCGCTGAGGCGGTCGAGCCGCTTGAGCGCGTCGTTCATGGAGTCGAGGCGGGCGATGTGGGCCTTGATGGCCTTGGGATCGTCCGAGTCGCCGGGAGCCGAGGCGAGCGACTTGGCGTCTTCGAGTGCCGCCAGAAGCGGCTCGAGTTCGCGACGCTTCCGGGCCCGGACGATCAGGCTGAGGAGGTTCCACACATCCTGCTCGGCCTCGAAGTAGTCCTTGCGATCACCGCGCTGGCGGACCCGGGTCACGATGCCCCAGTCGGCGAGCTGGCGGAGGGTGGTCGAGACGTTTCCGCGGGAGATCTGGAGGCGATCCATGATCTCATCGGCGTTCATCGGCCGGCCTTCGATGAACAGCAGGGCGTGGATCTCGGCCATCGAGCGGGGCACGCCCCACGACGACCCCATCTCGCCCCAGTGACTGATGAACGCCTCGCGAGACCGCTGCAACGCCGAGTTGGAGCCGACGCGATCGGAGGACGCCTCGGATCGGGTCGGCTGAGGGGCGGGGAGCGGGCTGGAGGCGGTCTCGGTCACGGAGAGATCGTAGCGAACACGACATCCGGAGGCCATCTGATTTCAGAAGTTTTTGAAATCTCGGGAGCGGGTGGACGCGAGGGGGCGCCTCCTGGACTCCGAGATCGTGCGGAGGTGCCACCGCGAAGAGCCCGGAATGAACACCGGCCCTCGTCGGGTTGACGAGGGCCGGTGAAATGCGTCGATGACCGCCGACGCCGCGTGGGGCGGGGGGCCTGATCGAGGATCAGAGCGGGGCGTTGTCTTCGTTCTGAATCAGCGTGATCTCGTCATACCGCACGACATAGGTCGAGCCGGTGATGAAGCCGAGGCCGACGCTGTAGAAACGGATGTCGATGTTCTGCTGGTCGTCGAGGTAGTCGCTGAAGGTGCTCGCGAGCCCTTCGAACGCGTAGTTGGCTTCCTCGTAGGCGGTCGGCATCAGTTCGACGCCGAGTGGCACGAACCGCTCGGTGACGAAGTTCCGCGCGAACGGGATCTCGACCACGACGCTGGTCGTGGTCCGACGGAACGCCTGCACGCTCATCGAGAGGATCTCATCGCCCGGCACCTGGCTCTTGACCGAGATGCCGAAGTCGGTGGTCTGACCGGACACCAGATAGGTGAGGCCGCCGGCACCGGGGCCCTGGGCCGCGAACTCGGAGCGGATCTCCAGAGCATTGCCGTCGTTCCGCTCACCGATCGAGAACCCGGTTCCGCGGATGCGGGTGCCCCAGTAGACCTCGAGCGAGCCGCTCCAGCCCTGTCCGATGTTGCGGATGACATTGATGGCCGCCACGGGGCCACTCGGTACGGAGGGGATCAGGGCGATGGTCGAGCCGTTGCCGATGTCCGATGACGCGTTGTTCGGTCCACCGAGAGGCGGGGGCGAGGCACCGCCGTAGGTCCGCCCTTCCGCATCGGGAATCGACTCGCCGAAGTTCGCCATCTGGTCAATCGCTCCCGGAGCGCCCATGGCGGTGAGGAGTTGCGACCCACTGAGCGAGGTTCCGTAGAACATCTCGCCGAAGCCTTGCAGCCACGCCGCGAGGCCCGCGATCTGCGGAGCGGCACAACTCGTGCCCTGGAACACGGTGCCGAGGCCCTGGGCGTTGGCGTCGCCGAACTCGTATCCCACGAGCACGTCGGCATCAGGGCCGCCGAAGGTCGCGCCGATCGGACGCGGACCGGTGTAGGTTCGGAGGAACTCCCGCTCGAGCGGATCGATGTCCGCGGGATCGACCCCGAGCGGCGGGATCGGGTTGCGGTAGAGGTCACCGTAGCCGAGCGACGGCACACCCATGGCCCAGCCGCTGACCACACTTCCCAGCGGGCCTTCGCCGCCGTCGGAGAAGTAGTTCGAGCCGGCCCATCGGGTCTGGCCGCCAAGCGGGAAGGTCCGCTGGTCATCAACCGGATCGCCGTCCTCGTTGAGGATCACGATCGTTCCCCAGAGGCTCGCCGGGAAGTTGGCGGTGTCCTGGAACCCGGAGGGGGTGGCACCAGTGACGATGATCGAGCCGGTCGAGGCGCCTTCTGCCACGGGCTCGGGCTCGAGGGCGCTGCCACTGTTGCCGGCGGCCTGCACGACGACGATGCCGGAGTCGGTCGCGGCCGCGATCAGCAGTGCGTACAGACCGTTGCTTGAACAGTACTGGCCACCGCCGAGGCCGTTGGGGAACGGCCCGAATGGCGTGATCGGGGCGGGATCGATGTTCGCCCAGCTTCCCGACTCCGCGTTCGTGTCTCCGGGGTCTGCACCATCCTGCCCGGTCTGAATCGGAATGCAGAGCACGCTGCCGGCGTCCAGATCGGCGACCGCGTTGGCGATGGCGGTCGAGAGACGGGCGCCCTCCTCGACGCTGATGCTGGGGTAGAACCGCACGCGGCTCGCCCAGGTCATCCCGGTCAGGCCGAAGTCGTTGTTGCCCGCGACCAGCACGCCGGAGGTGGCGGTGCCGTGGCTCGCTTCAGGTCGCCAGGTCTCGTCGAGCGACAGGTAGACCATCGACTGGCCCTCCTCGACGAGGAGGCGTCGATCCTCCGGGGCGAGCAGGTTGCCGAAGCGGTCGAAGAGGAACTCCTCGTGCTGCGCGAAGACGGCGTAGTCGACGATGCCGATCTCGGTGATGCGGCCCGTCGGGCAGAGCTTGATGTTGGTGTAGATCTGCGGGTTGAGCGTGTCGGTCGCGAACTCGGGGAACGGGTTGTTCGAGTCCTTGATCGCGTTGTCGGTGGCATCGACGATGAAGCACTCGGCGCAGTCGTAGTCGGTGAGGCCTGCTTCGCACTCGGTGAGATCGACGATCTCGAACTCCGCGCCGTAGAGCCAGACCTTGGTCGGCGAGGGCAGCGATCCAAAGAAGCCGGCGCTCGGACCGGTGCCCACGTTGAACGCGGGGTTGTCGCTCGGGGGCGAGCCGTACCGGCGCCAGCTCTGGCCGGCGAGTCGGGTCATCCACGGGAGTCCGTAGCCCTGCGCGAACTCCCAGCCGGTCGCCGCGAACCAGCTCGCCGGATCATCCGGATCCACATCGGCGAGCGTGAAGAGGCTCGGCCCGGTGCCGGTGTACTGCTGGATCGAATCGGTGTTGAAGGTCGGGAACACCGCGGGCGGGACCGGGTTGGTGCCCCAGGGGCCGGAGACGAAGTCGGGCGTGTCGGTCGGTGCGCCGCCCGCCGGGACCATCGGCACCTCGAACTCGAGGTACTCGACGACATCGAGGTCGTTGAGGCTGCGGCCGAGCATCAGCAGCGCCTGTGGCGTGATCGGGGTCGGGAAGTCCACGATCATCATGGACGCGAGATCGGGCTGCGGACGGCCGCTGTGCGCGGCGGCCTTCGCCTGGATCGCGGCGAGTTCGCCGGGCGACTTGTGGACGAACTGCTGGATCGTGGCGTTGTGCTGTTCGAGGATCTCGATCGCCTCGGAGAGATCCGCCCCGGCGACGCTGTAGAGGTTCGTCGAGGGGTGGAGATCGCAGCGGGCGCCGATCTCGTTCTGGAACTTGATCAGGATCCGGCCGGTGGCGACGAGGGCCCCGGAGTTCTTCGCGACGGGGAGCGTCAGCGAGCCGCTGGAATGCTTCCGAAGCCGCATCATCGGTGCGGGCTCGGGATCCTCGGGCATGGGCATCCGACCGAACTCGAGGGCGGGCACGCGGATCTCGTCGATCGCCTGCAGGTCGGACGAGGCCGGCCCGCCGGGCCGATCGACCGAGATGGCCCCCGTGGTCGTCTTGACCGACGCCATCGTGGCGGTGACGGTGGCGGTCGAGAGGCCGAGGACGGCGAGCGTTCGCAGCATCATGCTTCAGATCTCCGGATCACTGGGGGACGGCGGCTCGGCCGCCGACCGTGGACTGCGTGCCCCCGAAGAAGGGAGAGGGGGGCGTCTGGGGACGTGGACGCCGGGGAATCCGGTCCACGAAGCCTTGTCGGGCTCGAAAGAGAGGCTCCCCGCGCATCCTGCGCGGGACCTCTTCAAGACCCGGGAGTCTACCCGTGGGTTCCGTGAATCCGCAACGCGCGGCGGCTCCGAGAACCCGGCCACGCTGACCCGGAGCCGCTGCACGAGTCCCTCGGGCGATCACCCTGCCGTCTCAACCCGATCTCGGGACGAGCACCCGGCCTCCGATGTCCGTTCGGAAGAACGCCCCGCGGAAGGCGATCTTTCCGGCCGCCTCGTTGGCGAGGGCCTGGGCTCGTTCGAGGTCCGCGGCGAGGGCGGTCACCCCGAGCACCCGGCCGCCGCTGGTGACCAGTCGGTCGTCTCCGTCGGTGGTGGTGCCGGCGTGGAAGACCACGACCTGCTCGTCAGGGCCGCCGCACGCCTCGGCCTCCTCGATGCCGGTGATCTCGTGTCCGGTGGTGATCGGGCCCGGATAGCCCTCCGAGCAGAGCACCACGCAGCACGCGGTCCGAGGATCGGTCTCGAGGCCGCGACCCTGATCGGCGAGCTCGTCGAGGCGGCCGGTCGCGGTCGCCCAGATCGTCTCCAGCACATCGCCCTTCATGCGGGCCATCAGCGGCTGGCACTCGGGGTCACCGAACCGGCAGTTGAATTCCAGCACCTTCGGGCCGCCGGTCGTGAGCATGAGGCCCGCGTAGAGCACGCCGCGGAAGGTGATGCCCTCGCGTCGGAGCGCGTCCACGGTCGGCACGAGCACATCCCGCTCGATCTCCCGCATGACCTCCTCGGTGGCGAGCGGGGTGGGGCAGTACGCCCCCATGCCGCCGGTGTTGGGGCCCACATCGCCCTCGCCGACCTGCTTGTGGTCCTGGCAGGGGTCGAGCACCCAGATCGACCGGCCGTCCACCAGGGCGAGCACGCTCATCTCCTGCCCGAGCAGCTTCTCCTCGATGACGACGGTGTTCCCCGCCTCGCCGAACGCTCCGCGCCCGGTCCGCTCCTCGTCGTCGCCCATGATCATCCGGACCGCGGCGACCGCCTCCTCCGGCGTGTCGCAGACGACGACGCCCTTGCCCGCGGCCAGACCGGCCGCCTTGACGACGCAGCCCTCCTCGCGGGTCTCCGCGAAGGCGAGGGCCTGGGGAAGTCGCGTGAAGGTCCGGCCCTCGGCGGTCGGGATCGACGCCGCACGCATGATGTCCTTCGCCCACGCCTTGTCGGCCTCGAGCCGGGCGGCGGCCTTCACCGGGCCGAAGACCGGTCGTTCCGGGGTTGCGAGACGGTCGGCCCATCCGGCGGCGAGCGGGGCCTCGGGGCCGATGATCACCAGCCCGATCGACTCCCGCTCGCACCATCGCTCCAGTCGGAAGAGGTCGCGGTCGGTGGTGGGCTCGGGGCAGACCTCGCCGATCGCCCGGAGTCCCGCGTTGGCCGACCGCTCGACCCAGAGTCGCCCCAGTCGGGGGGACTGCCGGAGCTTCCATGCGAGGGCGTGCTCGCGGCCGCCGCCTCCGATGAGGAGGACGTTCACGCGGTCTGGCATGGTGGTCGGACTGGCGGTCATCGAGGGCTCCGGCGGGAAAGTCCCGGAGTGTAGCGACGCGCCGTCACCACTCCGACCCTCCACCGGCGATCGGACGCCGCCCACGGGGCGAACCCTCGCTTCTGATACATTCCGCGGTCCGTGCCGCGGCATCCGCCGCCTCTCGTTCCGCAGCCCCCGGAGATCGCGCATGGCGCTCCTCCAGAGCCTTCGTTCGTCGGTGTCCCGACGCCTGATCCCGTCACTCCTCCCCGTCGCCGCGGTCGCCACCGCGACCCTCGCGGCTGTCCCGGCCCAGGCTGACGACGCGGTCACCCGGGTGCTCAACCGCCTCGACGGCGTGAGCGACGAGAACACCGCCTGGCGTGGTCTCTTCGACGCGTACCTCGACATGACCGCGTGCCCCGAGGAGATCGGGCCCGGGTTCGGGCAGGTGGACATCTGGCCGAAGATGAGCGGCTGGGAGCCGATGGCCGACTGGGCCTCGTCGAACCAGCACGTCGGCGAGGCGTTGAAGGCCGCAGCCGACAAGCTCGTGCTCGGTCTCCCCTACGGCGCCGACAACGTGCCCGCGAAGTACCGCGAGGCGGGGCTCGTCGCCCAGGTCGAGATCGACCGCGGCGGAGAAGTCGAGATCGAGTTCCCGTACCTGCAGGCGTTCCGCGGGTTCTCGACCTGGACCGCGGCCGAGCTCTATCGCCGGTTCGAGGCGGGCGAGTTCGCCGAGGGATTCGATGTCGCGATCGCGAACGCCCGCGTGCTTCGGACGCTCTGCGACCGGCACATGCAGGTCGAGAAGGTCTCCGCGATGCTCATGCTCTCCGAGGCGCTCTCGGTCCTGCGGGACGCGATGTACGCCTTCGTCGAGCGGATCCCGGCCGACGAGTTCAAGCGGGTCTCGATGAAGGAACTCCCGTACCTCAAGACCGCCGATGCCGAGCGGGTGAAGCGACTGCAGATGCCCGAGGGCGACCGCTTCGTGGTGGAGGCGATCCTCGACGACATCTTCTCCGGCGGAAGCACCCCCGATCCGTCCAGGCTCGGCGAGGTCTTCGGTGAGATCCAGTCGAGCCGGAAGCCGCTGACCCGTTTCGGGGCGACCAAGCGGTGGGAGCGGATCGCCGGCGTGCATGGAAGTCTCGACGCCTCGAAGGAGAAGCTCACCAACGTCTACGACGACTGGTGGCGACGCTGGCGAATCCGGCCCTACGACCCGATCCAGGATGTCCCGACCGAGTACTCGCGTCTCAACGAGGTCCGCTACGCGGTCATCGCCGAGTCGGTCGCCGACCTGCAGGAACTCTTCGATCTCCGCAACCGCCTGATCGTCGAGATCAACGGCACGATCATCGGCTGCGGACTCTGCGGCTACCGCGCCGAGTTCAACACCTGGCCGAACGATCGCGAGAAGGCGTACGCGATCTTCATTCCCAAGCGGTTCGACTTCGACCCGTTCGACAAGGGCTACGGCCGGTTCCTCTGGGACTACCTCGGTTCGCGCAGCCGGGCCGTCGACACCGACTACGGCCGCATCGATGTGGACGAGTGCGTGCTCTACGCCCGGGGTCGCGATCACGAGGACTCGTCCTTCCAGGAGGCGAGCCTCGACGGGCTCACCGGCGACATGATCGTGTGGCCGCCGCTGCGTCAGCTGGCCCGCGAGCAGGGCGTCATCGACTGATCGATCCGTCGGCGCGGCTCCGATCCGCCCGTCATCTTCACCGTGACCGCATGAGGAGCGTTCGAGACATGAGCAGCAGCGAGGACCGCGTCGAGAAGGTCGTGATCATCGGCTCCGGCCCGGCGGGGTGGACGGCCGGGATCTACGCCGCCCGCGCCAATCTCGAGCCGCTGTGCATCGTGGGCGTGCCGCGTCAGGACCCGGCCCCGGTGCTCCCCGGCGGTCAGCTGATGCTCACCACCGAGGTCGAGAACTACCCCGGCTTCCCCGAGGGCGTCACCGGCCCCGAGATGATGCAGATGTTCCAGAAGCAGGCGGAGCGCTTCGGCACCCGCGTGCTGGGGGCGGATGTCGAGCGATGCGACTTCGGCGAGCGGCCCTTCACCCTCCATCTCTCCAACGGCGACGTGGTGCGGACGCACTCGGTCATCATCGCGACCGGCGCCACCGCCAACTGGATCGGTCTCGAAAACGAACTTCGCCTCGCCACCACCGGCGGCGGCGTCTCGGCGTGCGCCGTCTGTGACGGCGCACTTCCGGTCTTCCGCGACAAGCCGCTCGCGGTCGTGGGCGGCGGCGACACCGCGATGGAGGAGGCCGCGTACCTCACGAAGTTCGCGTCGATGGTCCATGTGATCCACCGCCGCGACGAGTTC
Source organism: Phycisphaerae bacterium (assembly GCA_030432455.1). Taxonomy (GTDB): domain Bacteria; phylum Planctomycetota; class Phycisphaerae; order Phycisphaerales; family SM1A02. The sequence goes on from JAUIHC010000035.1 coordinate 11,717, forward strand.
AGGGCGTCGAAGTCGATGCAGGACCGGGTGCTCTCGGCACCCAATGTGCAGGTCCACTGGAACCGCACGGTGGTGGATGTCCTCGGCGACGAGTTCATCACCGGACTCGTGCTGCAGGACACGCGGAGCGGCGAGACCGAGGAGCTCCCGGTGAACGGTCTGTTCATCGCGATCGGCCACTCGCCCGCCACGAAGTTCCTCGAAGGCAGCGGGGTGGCGTTCGACGACAGCGGTTATGTCCACCTCCCCGACGGTGGCTCGAGCCGCACGAACATCGACGGGGTCTTCGCGGCCGGCGATGTGGCGGACCACGTCTACCGACAGGCGATCACCGCGGCGGGCATGGGCTGCCGTGCGGCGATCGACGCGGAGCGATGGCTGGCCGAGCAGGGGGTGGAGTAGTTTGAGCGTTCGGAATGGCCGTTCGGCCACTCCTCACTTTCGTGGTCACGGTCGGCGCAGCGTGGACGGCGAGCTGGGCTCGCCGTGACGGCTGCGCAGGTACGGGCGGACGCTGATGTTTCAGGCGTGAGCGTGGTCTGTTTGAGCGTTCGGAATGGCCCTTCGGGCCACTCCTCACTTTCCTGATCTCGGTCGGCGCAGCGTGGACGGCGAGCTGGGCTCGCCGTGACGGCTGCGCAGGTCTGTTCGGGCGCGTGGGTTTCAGGCGTCTGAGCGTTCGGCCACTCCCATTCTCCTCCCCCGTCCCGGGGGAGGTGCCCGCGCAGCGGGCGGAGGGGGATTCGTCTCGGACTCGGTGACGCTCGGATGCTCGCGATCCCCGTGCCGACGGAGTCGGCCGAGCAGCCCCCTCACCGGCGTCGCCGGAGCTCCCCCGCAGGCGGGGGAGCGGAATCACGCGGGTGCGTCCGTCCGCCTCCGATGGCGACCTTCGCCGATGATGACTCCGCCATTTCCCGTACCCTCTTCCCCATGAAGAAGGACGGACTCATCACCGCACTCATCCTCGTCGGCCTCGTCGCGGGGGCGATTCTCGGTCAGCTGCTGCACGGCGGCGCCGTCGATCCGGTCGGCACCGGTGAGAGCTGGATGTCGCTCGGGAAGCTGGTGCTGGTCCGGCCGCTGATGCTGCTCGTGCTGCCGCTCGTCTTCCTCTCCGTGATCGTGGGGGTGACCTCGATCGGCGATCCGTCACGCCTCGGCATCGTCGGCGGTTCGACGCTCCTCTACTACTTCGCCACCATGCTGGCCGCGGTCGTCCTGGGAGCGGTGCTCGTGACCGCGATCGCCCCCGGGGCGGGGCTTCCCGAGGAGGCGGTGGCGAGTCTGCAGAGTCAGGGGCTCGCGGAGTACGAGGAGAACACCGGGCTCAAGGGGGCGATGGGCACCGCGAGCGAGAAGGGGCTCGGCGGTGCGTGGATGAACATCCTCGAACAGGTGATTCCGAGCAACTTCTTCGCCGAGCTCGCCAACGGTCGCACCCTGGGCGTCATCGTCTTCGCCCTCCTGCTCGGGCTCGCGCTCGCGGCGATCGGACCCGCAGGTGAACCGGCGATCGCCACGTTGCGGTCGCTCTTCGACGGCACGATGCGGCTCGTCCTGTGGGTGCTGTGGCTCACGCCGATCGGCGTGTTCCTGCTCGTCACCGGCACCGTGGCGAAGATCGGGCTCAATGCGCTCTGGGGTCCGCTCGGGGCCTACATGCTGACCGTGCTGCTCGGGCTCGGCATCCACGCCTTCGTGACCCTGCCCGGCGTGCTCGCGGTCTTCTCGCGGGCGAATCCCTACAAGTTCATGTTCCAGATGCGGAAGGCCCTGCTGACCGCGTTCGGCACCGACTCCAGTTCGGCGACCCTGCCGGTCACGATCGAGACCGCGATCGACGATGGTGGCTGCAGCCGCCGCAGCGCGAACTTCGTGCTGCCGCTCGGGGCGACGGTCAACATGGACGGCACGGCGCTCTACGAGGCGGTCGCGGTGGTCTTCATGTTCCAACTCTGGGGCATCCCACTCGAACTCGGGGATCTCGTCATCGTGGTGGTGACCGCGACCCTCGCCGCGGTCGGCGCTGCGGGCATCCCGAGCGCCGGGCTGGTGACCATGGTCATCGTGGTGACCGCGGTGAACACCAGCCTCGCCGGCCGCGGCATCGAGCCGCTCCCCCTCGAGGCGATCGGCGTCATCATCGGCGTGGACCGCATCCTCGACATGTGCCGCACCACGGTGAACGTCTGGGGCGACGCGGTCGGCGCGAAGCTCGTCACCCGCCTCGCGCCCGACGACGAGGACGCCTTGGAGAAGGCGGCCGGGTGAACCGGCTCAAGGGGGCCACCACGGAGACCACGGAGTCGCACGGAGGGCCACGGAGGGGAAGCAGGGGTGCGTGCTTGAACACGACGATCGAACGTGATCAATCCGGTGGAGTTCAGAACGTCCTCTTCTGATCCAGTATCGCGTTCAAGTTCGCACACACCCAATCCAATCACCGCTCCGTGGCCCTCCGTGAACCTCCGTGCACTCCGTGGTGAACTCACACCGGCGCAGGAGCAGGGGTGCATGCTTGAACACGACGATCGAACGTGATCAATCCGCTGGAGTTCAGACCGTCCTCTTCTGATCCAGCATCGCGTTCAAGTTCGCACGAACCCAATCACCGCTCCGTGGCCC
>JAUIHC010000460.1 GCA_030432455.1 Phycisphaerae bacterium
GGACGGCGTCCCGATCATGATCGGAGACCCCCTGCCGGGTCAGCAGGGTGCCGTCGAGGTCGATGGCGAGGAGTCTGGGGGGCATGGGGGTGGAGCGGGAAGGGAGAGAAGGGAGAGAAGGGAGAGATTGGAGAGATTGGAGAATGGAGAACGGGGGGTTGGGGTGGGTCGCGCCGATCGTGTGATGGCGGCCGTCCATGTACTACTACCACCGGGGGGGCCGGGCCCGTAGACTCTCGGATTCCTCGCTCTCGTGGCGACGCCGCTCTCGTGGCGACGGCCGTCGGCCGATTCCCATCTTCCATTCTCCATTCCCCGTGCAGCCCCCCATGGACGATCGTCTCAAGCAGGTCCAGACCACCGATCTGACCGACAGTCGAGTCAACCACGAGTTCGTGGACTGGCTCAAGACCAAGGGCATGAACTGGCTCCTGGTCCTCCTGCTGGCGGCCTGCGGCTACCTCGCGATCGACTGGTACCGCAACAAGCAGCTCGCCGCCCGGGATGCCGCGTGGGCCGAGCTGGCGGCGGCGACCAGCCCCGCCGCGTTCCGCGGTGTCGCCGCGGCACACGGCACCACCGACGCGGTCGCCGAGATGGCGACCCTGCAGGCCGCCGACATGCTTCTCAACTCGATCCGCACCGGCCTCAAGCCGGGCTTCACCGCCGCCGACGAGGGCGCGGCCCTGACGCCGGAGGAGCGGACCTCGCAACTGGCCGAGGCCGACGCGCTCTATGCGAAGGCCGCCTCGCTGGCCGCGGAACGACCGGGCTTCGCAGGCAAGCCGATCCGACTCTCGGCGCTCTTCGGTCGGGCCGCGATCGCGGAAGCCGACGGTCGCCTCGACGACGCCCGCAGCCACCTCGAGGCGGCGGCGGCGCTGGCCTCGCCCGAATACGCGGTGCTGGGTGAGCAGGCCGAGGCCCGCATCGCGGACCTTGCCCTGGTGCTCGCCGCGTCGGACCTTCCGAGCGTGGCGTCCCTCCCCAAGCCCGCCGCGACCGAGGAACCCTTCGCCGGTCCGTCGGCCGAGGACCTGCTCGAACTCTTCGAGGACGAGACGACCACCGATGGTGGCGAGGGGTCGGACGGTGCGGGCGGCGGTGAAGACGATGCCGAGGGCGGCCCGTCGGCCGACGACCTCCTCCGACTGCTCGACGAGCCGAACGCCACCCCCTCTGCCACCCCCTCTGCCCCCCCCTCTGCCACCCCGGCCGAACCGGATGCGCCGTCAACGCCGTGAGCGGCGAGGACGCCGATTCGGTCGTCGATGACGGCGACCTCGACCTGCTCGGTCCGGGCGGGAAGGTCGATCGAGACGCCCTCTATCGCCTGCACGAGGCCCGCGAGGACGACGACTCGCCGGTCCGCGTGCGATTCGAACTGGTCCGCGATCTGCAGAAGCGGCTCGACCGCTATCTGGTCGATCGCGTGCCGTTCATGAGTCGCACGGCGCTCCAGCGACTCATCGACGAGGACGCCGTGACGGTCAACGACCGTCGCCCCAAGGCCAGCACGAAACTCCGTCGCGGCGATGTGGTGGAGGTCGTCCTCCCGCCTCCACCGTCCAACGAGATTCCGCCCGAGGACATCCCCCTGCACGTCCTGTTCGAGGACGACGATCTGATCGTCCTCAACAAGCAGCCGGACATCATCGTGCACCCGGCACGGGCGATGAAGTCGGGGACGATCGTCAACGCCCTCAGTTGGCGGTTCCGACACCACACCTCCGGGGCGCTGTCGTCGGTCGGCGAGGAGTTCGCCCGCCCCGGCATCGTGCATCGCCTGGACCGGTTCACGACCGGGGCGATGGTCGCGGCCAAGAGCGACACCGCGCACTGGCGTCTCGGACATCAGTTCCAGAATCGGACCGTGGACAAGCGGTACCTCGCGATCGTGCACGGCGTCGTGCGACGCGACCACGACCTGATCGACCTCCCGCTCGGTCGCCACCCACGGATCTTCGACCGCTACGCCGTCCGGCACGACGACTTCGGCAAGGAGGCTCGCACGATCTACCGGGTCCTCGAGCGGTACGACGGCTACACGCTGGTCGAACTCGAACTGCTCACCGGCCGGACGCACCAGATCCGCGTGCATCTCGCGGAGATCGGGCACCCGATCGTCGGCGACGACTACTACGGCGGCCGACGACTCGCCCGGAACATGATCGTGCCGAAGGGCGAGGACGACCCGGGACACGCGTCCGATGCGCCGCTGGTCGCCCGCCAGGCCCTGCACGCGACCCGGCTGGAGTTCGACCATCCGATCGGCGGCGACCGTCGGACGTTCACCGCGCCGCTCTGGGACGACATGCGGGAGATGGTCCGGCTGCTCCGCCTGCACCGCCACGCGGAACCCTGCGGGATCGACGGCGTGCTCGTGGATCTGGAGGAGGCGTTCAGGTAGCGTTCTCGGGATTGCGTTCTCGGGAGGCTTCCCCCCAGGCCTCCAGCGAGCGTCCAGCCCTCCCGAAACCTCCGAATCACCACCCGAGAGAGATTCCATGCCCCGCGTGCTCCGCGTGACGATCGCCGCCCTGTCGCTTCTGACGATCTCGACGACCACCCACGGCCAGTGCGAGCCGAGCGGGGTCAACACGCCCTATGGCACCGAGACGTTCGAGCTCGT
>JAUIHC010000461.1 GCA_030432455.1 Phycisphaerae bacterium
CGACCAGGCGTGGACCGACTTCGGCTTCATGGGCCACCAGTCGATCGAGACACCGCATCTCGATCGACTTGCGTCCGAGAGTCTCGTCTTCGATCACGGGTATGTTCCGACCAGCCTCTGTTGTCCGTCGCTCGCGTCGATCATCACCGGCACGCATCCGTTTGGCAATTCTGGACACGCACCAACCGACGTCGTTGAATGGGCCATTCGAAGAGAGGCAATTCTGGACACGCACCGACCGACGTCGTTGAATGGGCCATTCGAAGGGGTGAGTTGGTCGTGATCGGGCTGATGTAATGCATCTCAAGCGAGCCGGGGGGCTCGTCGGCATCAAGGGGTAGGCGTTCTGCGCAGGCGACAACGCCATCGTCGAGTCGATGACCCGGATGGACAGCCGTTGGTGGATCAGGGTGTCGCGACCGCGAGGTCGGTCAGCTTGGCCGGGGAGCGGCGATCAGGTCGACCACCCAGTGGCCGCCGCGGCGAGCGGCCTCCCGACGTCGAGCGGCGTCGGTCCCGATCACCGTGCCGCGGGCGGAGTCCCAACTCGCCTTGAGCAGGTCCGTCCAACGACGTCGCGTGAGCCCGAGACGGCGAAGGATGGGCGGCAGTGTCGCCGGGACCGACGCCTTGCCGGGAGAAAGGAGTCGTCCCCACCGATCGACATGGTCGAGGTAGGCAGCTTCGGTGGTCATGGGCGCGGCGGTGAGTCGGATGGCGGTACGTCGGGGATGCCCGGCCAGGGCGGCGGCCCGCTCGGAGATCGATCCATGCGGCGTGTCTTCGGGGCGATCGACCATGCCGGCTCGGACCGCGTTGAGGTCCACGTAGACGGCGGTCGCCAGGAGTCCTTCGTCGTCGAGGATCTTGATCGAGCGGAATCGCTGTTCCCAGAAGGCACCCTTGCATCCATCCTCGAGATTGGCCAGCCGAGAGATGTGGCCTTTCAACTGGCGCATGAACCAACTGAGGCTCGAGAGGCGCCGGCGAATCACCGCCAGTCTCGCTGGATTGGCGGTGATGTCGGCGAGTTCGTCGGGAGTTCGAGGCGCATCCTCGGGAATGCCCTTCTTTCGCCGCTTCCAGAGGCCGGGACACATGCGGTAGTACCGCTCGGCGACCTCATGATCCGACCAGGACTCGACGAGGTCGGGTCGAATGGTGGCGATCACATGCAGGTGATTGGAGAGCACGTTCCACGCGACGAGGTCGATCGCCATGGCTCGCTGCAGGTCGGCGATGCGGTTCTCGATCCAGGTACGACGGTGTTCGCACCCATCGCCGCACAGCCTCGCCTTCCGAACGCATCTGCTGATGCAGTGATAGGTTCCGACCGACGTCTCGTCGACGATCTGACTTCTCGGTGTAGGCATGTTCGGTGACACCTCCAGAGTCGCCCCTGGCCGCAAGGTAGGGGTGGAGGAGGGTGATCTCGAGAAGTCGTGCGGAAGTTCGTGTCGAACGTCCTTCGGTCGGTGCCTGTCCCGAATCTGGGCTGGCCCGTCCTTCGGTCGGTGCCTGTCCCGAATCTGGGTGTCCCGAATCTGGGGCTGGCCCGGCCTTCGGTTGGTGCCTGTCCCCAATCGTGACGACCTTCGGTTGGTGCCTGTCCCGAATCGGAGACCAGCCCGACCTTCGGTCGGTGCCTGTCCCCAATCGTGAGTCCTCCCCTCCCTCGTACACTCCGCCGACATGTTCTGTCGGGCCTGCGACTACAGCCTCCTCGGAGTCCACTCCGGCCGGTGCCCGGAGTGCGGGCGTGCGTTCGTTCCCACCGACCCCGCCACCGTCGCCTCCTTTCCCGGTCAGCCGAGCCGGTCCTTCCGCCACCTGATCGGCTGGCTCTCCGCGCTCGCCATCGGACTCCCCGCGGTCGCCGCGGTGCTGGGCGACGCCCCGTTCCTGATCATCCTGATCTGCATGGTTCCCGGCATCATCGGGCTCGGGGCGGTCGCCGTCGGACTGCACATCCTGCGATCCCAACTCCTCGGCCAGCCGCCTCGGATTCTGATCGCCGCTGCCATCCTGGCTCCGGTCGCGTGGATCGTGCTCGTCATCAGCCTCGCCCTGCACATGCGGGTCACCCTCGGCGGATGGCCGACTCGGTTGGGCATGGCCGGGTTCCCGCCCGCCCTCGCCACTCACGCCGACATCGCACTCGGGCTCTGGGGCATCCTGATCCTCTTCACGCTCTTCGTCTGGCCGATTCTGCTGATCGGGTGCGCTGCGATTCCGCCGGCTCGGCGTGCGGTCCTCCCGCTCGGCCTCTTCGCGCTGGCCCACGCCGCATGCGTCGGGGGCCTGCTGCTGATGCCGTCCCCGTTCCTCCGCTGGTGGTTCGACTGAACGCATCCGCGGCCCACGGGGAACCGTTCGATCAGGCTCGGTCGCTCGCGGGTCCGAGTCGGCCCGGGTCCGCTCGTCTCAGAGAACGCCGCCGCCCCGCGTCCGAGAAGGCTCGGGTCTGGACCGTCCGATGACTTCTCGGAATCGGCCGGATATCTTCTGAAACACTTTCGAAGCGTGCTCGTCTGAACAGATCGGCTGGCGGCGGGTCCGATCCCTCGTTTCAGGGCCGTCCCGACATCGCCCTTCTTCTCCTCCAATCCTCCAATCTTCAGCCCTC
>JAUIHC010000462.1 GCA_030432455.1 Phycisphaerae bacterium
GTGGTGCTGGGGGCGGTGCTGGCGATGATCGCCTACGGACTCATCGTGTACGGCATGCACGCGAGCATGAAGCAGAACTTCATGATGACCGTCCGCAGGCTCGCGGGCACCCGCTGAGCCGCCACCATCCGCCATAAAGCGGGACAGGCGACATTTTCGACCAAGCCGTCACCTTCCGCCATAAAGCGGGACAGGCGACATTTTCGAAGCCCGAACGACACCGCCGCGGACGACACGTGGTCTCGTCCGCGGCGGTGGTCGTCTCAGGGATGCGGCCCGCGTCGGGCGGCGGTGATCAGCCCCAGCACCCGAGCAGCAGGCCGAGGTCGGCGCCGTTGACGGCACCATCACCGTTGAGGTCGGCGGGGCAGTCGGCGGGATCGCCGCAGGTGCCCCAGGCCCCGAGCATCGAGCCGAGATCGGCCCCGTTGATCACGCCGTCACCGTTGATGTCGCACGGGTCCGCGACGTCGATGTCGATGACCATCGTGTCCATCGCGACCGGGGCCGACTTCCCGTGCTGTTCCCAGAGGTCGTACGCGGTCTGGCCGAAGTCGTTGGTGACGTTGGTGTCGCGGAGGAACTCCATGTACTCCCGCGAGCTGGTCTGGAAGTAGAGCGTCGCGACCGCGCTGGTCGCGCCGGCGGGGATCGTGAACGCGGTGTCGTCCCAGTACTGCCCGTCGGCGTAGGTGTACGCGACCGGGGCGCCGCCGAAGGCCGCGAAGTCGGCGTTGTTGAAGCCCCGCGGGGGAATGCGGTTGTCGAAGATCACCTCGTTGTTGAGCACGAGGTGCAGCGACTTGCCCGCGGGCAGGTTCACCGCGTCGGCCACATCCTGCGTGATGCCCATCAGCTTCTCGTAGACCTTGGTCGACGAGTCGTCGAGCGTCGCGGACATGAAGTCGTACCCGCCGTGCTCGGCGACGACGTCGCCGCCGTCGTCGAGGAACTTCACGTTGATCCACATGCGGCGGCCCTCGGGATACCCGGTGGGCAGCGAGTGGCCGCTCTGGTTGACGACTCGGACGACAAGCTCGTCGCCCTCGACGGAGAGCTCCATGTCGCTGGCGTCACGCAGCATCTGCTCGGTACGGGCGTTCGCAGCGTCGCGACGGTCCTGCGTGAGACCGTAGTAGTCGGCGTCGATGCCCATCTGGGTGGCGATCGCGTCGAGGACCCAGGTGTTGCCGCCCGCGAACGAGTGGGCGCCGACGTCGGGTCGCTCGAAGAACGGCGGCGACTCGTAGAAGCCGCACGCCCCGCCGACCTGATCGGGCATGTGGCAGTCCTGGCAACTCGACACCGGCAGGCTGTCGTCGAGGGCGCCGCCGAAGCGACCGTCCGCGAAGACCACGCCGCCGTCGGCGAAGTCGCTGTTCAGCCACTCCGAGTACGTCCGCTGTTCGGGGACCATGTCGTGCAGGTCGTGGGTCGGATGCTCCACGCCCATCGGCGTGATCTGGCCGGGATCGCCGGGACTGTCGATCACGAAGACCGGGTTGCTCACCTCGTGGCACGATCCGCAGAACGCACTGTCGCGGTGGTACGGCGACGTGATGATCGGGATCGGGTTGCCGAACTCGTCGACACCGTGATAGTTGGCGGGCACGTCGCTGTACGGACCACGCCGCGAGTCGCCGGGATCGATGACCAGCTGGCCATTGCCCTCGGACACCGGGATCAGACCCTGGGCCGCCAGATCCGCGAGGATCGGGGCATCCGGGTCGGCGGGCTCTCCGGGGTAGCCCATCGCGCCGCCCTCGGGGCTCACCACCCGGTGACAGAAGTTGCAGTTGATGCCGTCCATGTCCTCCTCGTCGAAGAAGGGGATCTCGGAGGCGTCGCCGTTCTCGCGGTAGTGCGCCGCGGGGATGTGGCACTGAATGCAGAACGAACCCGCCTTGTCCGCGTCCTGGTTCGCGATGGCGAAGGCGGCGTGGAAGACCGGATCCCGCGCCGACTGGGCCATGAGGCTCACGACCCAGGTGTCGTAGGGCGGGGTCTCCAGGCCGTAGTCGGCGTGGCAGAAGAGGCAGTTCACCGACGAGTAGATGCGTCGGAACTCGAGCGAGTCGGAGTTCGGCTGCGTGCCGAGCGAGTCGAAGTCGTCGAGCGTCGTCGGGAGTTGCACCTGACCGCCCGCGGGGCCGCCGGTGCCACCGCCTCCCTTGCCGCCGCCCTTGCCGCCACCGGCGACCGCGAGCGGCACGAGCAGGCCGACGGCGGCGGTGCCCAGCAGCACCGCAGCAAGGCGGCGCGAGGGAGAGGATTCGGCGGGCGAGCGTCGAAGCATGGGATCTGATCTCGATGGGCCGGGTGGGTGACCGGGGCCTCAGAACATGAACGAGACCTCCCGACCGAGGGGTCGGGAGGATTCGGTGCGGGATGGGACGCTCGAACGGCGTCGAGGTTCGCCCGTTCCCGCAGTCTCAAGAGTAGGAGCCGCGGCCGCCGGGTCAAGGGACGATGTCGTTCCGCCACCCGATAACCGGGGGGAAAATCACTCTGCGACGGCGCGATTCCGATACCCGGATCGCCGAGTCGCCGACAGGCGGGGCCCGCAGAGCGGTACGCTGGCCGCCGATGTCCCGATGCCGCCGTCACGCCGAACCCCGCAAGAC
>JAUIHC010000463.1 GCA_030432455.1 Phycisphaerae bacterium
CGATGGTGCAGGTCGCACTGTGGAACCTCCATGATCTGGGCGTGCAGGAGATGTCCTTCGGAGCCGAGGCCGCCGCCGCCACGCCCGAGGAATCCCGCCCGGCCGGCGATCCCGAGGACTTCGTCCGTTTCGACAAGGCCGAGGCGACCGACATGGCCCACGGTCGCCCGACCGCGATCAACTTCTCGACCGTCAAGAGCGGTCGGGGGTTCATCGCGGCGCTGAACAATGTCATCCACCGGGTCTTCAGCCTCAACGGCGAGGTCTTCGACGTCGGCATCCAGCCGCGGCCGGAGCTCGAGAAGGCGGCCCAGCAGGTCCATCAGTCGCGGCAGAACGAGGAAGGCCTGCTCTTCGCGACGGCACGGGCGCTGGGGGGGAGTCTTCGTCAGGGACGCACCCGCGAGGATGTCGAGCTCCGCTGCATCATCGAGCTGCTGACCAACATGGGGTGCGTGGGCGTGGTGGTCGATCCGGATGCGGGGCGGATGACCTTCACGGGATTCAGTGCCATGGCGGCCCTGTCGAGCGCGATGCTGCAGGGCCTGGGCTGGGACCAGCTCAAGGAGATCCGGAAGAACGTCGAGACCTTCCAGGAGCAGATCCGCAAGGGCGGGGAGCAGCCCATCCGGGCGGCGGCTCCCGGCCCGGTCGGCTCCCGGCGGCGTCGCCGCTGAACCCTGCGTCGTCCTCCGGTCTGGCGTGAACCGGAGGGGGTCGGGGCGGTAGAGTCGCGATCATGCTCGACACCATCGCCTCGCGCTCGTGCCTCCTCGGCCTCTCCGTCGCGATCTCCTGGATCGTCGCCCCGTCGGCGATCGCGGCCGACGATCCCGATCCGCACTGGATCTGGGTGGACGAGCAGTCGTCGGACGGGCAGGAGGCCCGGTTCGTCCTCGACCTCGATGTCCCCGACGGCGCGACCATGCTCTCGGTGGTCGCCACCGCCGACAACCGGCTGCGGCTCCGGCTCGACGATGAGCTGGTGCTGGAGGACGGCGACTGGACCGCGCCGGGCGTGTTCGATCGGAAGAACCCCGCGCCGGGACCGCACCGACTCGTCTTCGACTGCATGAACGAGGGCGGCCCCGCCGGACTCGCGGCGATCGTGACCATCGCGCACCCCGAGGGTGATCGCGTGATCGTGACCGACGGGTCGTGGACCGGCGTCGATCTCGGGGTGAAGACCGTCGCCGGACCGGTCGTCGACTTCGGCCCCGCGTCGGCGTCTCGCGGACCGTGGAAGAACCCCTTCGCCGCGGGTCGGGCGACCCCGGCCGACGAGATCGAGGTGCCCGAGGGTTTCGAGGTCGAGCTGCTGCACAGTGCCCGACCCGGCGAGGGGTCGTGGAGCGCGATGACGCTCGACGATCGCGGCCGCGTGATCGTCTCGCCCCAGTACGGCACGCTGCTTCGGATCACGCCCGCGACCGAGTCGGGGGGACGGGCGGAGGTGGAACGACTGCACGACGAGGTCGGCCGGGCGCACGGTCTGCTGGTGGTCGGATCGGACCTCTATGTCAATGTCGCCGACGACCCGAAGCGGACCGGCGGTCTCTGGCGCCTTCGCGACGCCGACGGCGACGACACCTACGAGATCGCCGAGCGACTCTCCGCCTACGGCAGCGGCTCGGAGCACGGGCCGCACGGACTTCGGCTCGGCCCCGACGGCATGATCTGGATGGTCAACGGCAACTACGCGACGATCCCCGAGCCGCGGCGTGCCGTGAACCCGCACGAGGGCTGGGCCGAGGATGTGGTGCTGGAGCGGATCTGGGATCCCCGCGGGCACGCGGTCGGACTCCGCTCCCCGGGGGCGGTGCTGCTTCGGACCGATCTGGACGCCAGCGAGTGGGAGATCGTCGCGGGCGGGATGCGGAATCCGTACGACCTCGACTTCGACGCCCACGGCGAGCCGTTCACCTACGACGCCGACATGGAATGGGACATGGGGGCGCCGTGGTACCGCACGCCCCGCTTCATCCACCTCGTCCCCGGGGGCGAGTACGGGTGGCGATCGGGAAGCGCGAAGTGGTCGGTCGATGCCGCCGACGCGTTCCCCGCGGTGCTGGAGATGGATGCGGGCAGCCCGACCGGGGTCGCGAGCGGTCATCGCTCGAACTTCCCCGAGCCGTGGCGGGACAGCATGTTCCTCGGCGACTGGGCGTACGGCCGCGTGATCGCGGTCGAGCTCGGGCCCGATGGCGGCACGTATCGCGGCACGCTGCGACCGTTCCTGCAGGGGAAGCCGTTCAATGTCACCGACTTCGAGTTCGGCCCCGACGGCGCGATGTACCTCACGACCGGCGGCCGCGGATCGCAGTCGGGGTTGTATCGCGTGCGATGGACCGGCGAATCGCCCGGCGACCGGATGGCGACGCTCGAGGAGCGACGCGCCGCACGCACGCGGGCCAGGCGCCGCGAGCTCGAGGCGTCGCACCGCGACCTCGAGGCGATGCCGTGGTCGGACCTGATCGATGCGCTCGGTGATCGCGATCCTGCCGTCCGTCGGGCGGCGCGGATCGGCGTCGAGCATGCGATGCGGGCCGCCCGCGACGGACGGATCGACGCGACGCTCGACGAGATCGTCCAGGCGACGCGGGAGCTGCCCG
>JAUIHC010000036.1 GCA_030432455.1 Phycisphaerae bacterium
CATCACCGGGCAAAGTTGGGCATGAGATTGGGGCGTGAGATTGGGGACAGGCACCAACCGGCTCCCCAACCGGTTCCAACCCGTTCCCAGTCCAAGCCCTGAGACTGAGTCTCAACCTCACTTGCATCTGACGAGCAAGCCGCTATCCTGCCGCCCAAAGTTGCAACTGAGTCTCAACTGCAGGACAGTTCCATGCCCCCCGCCACCACCCTCGCCGACGCCATCGTCTCCGACTCCGCCGCCGAGCCACACGCCCCGACCGCCTCCCCCCGACGCCGCTGGTGGAAGACCCTGGCCGCCGGGAGCTTCCTGTTCTTCCTCATCAAGGGCCTGATCTGGCTCGCGGTGGTCGGCACCGCGATCTTCCAGATCGCCGACTGATCGACCCCCACCCATGACCACCACACCCTCGCCGTCATCGGCCCCCGCCCCGACCGCCATCCCGACCGACGCCGGCATCCCGGTTGCCGATCTCCTCAAGCGGGAGACGGCCGACGCCCACCATCGCGCCGAGACGCACCCCGTCCAGAAGGCGTTCGCGTCGGGCGAGATCGACCGACAGACCCTCGCCGCGTTGTTCGACCGCATGCACCAGCTCCTCCGCGAGGTCGAGACCCGGCTGGAATCCGCCGCCACGACGGAGCCCTCCATGGCCGCGCTTCGCGAGCACGCCACCCCGCATCGAGATCGACTGGCTGCGGACCTTGCCGGGCTCGACCCGTCCGGATCGCCGCGGCCCACGTCCCCCACGTCCCCCGCGGTCACCTCTTTCGTGGAACGCCTCGGTGGCGACACCTGGCCCGCGGCCGCGATCGCGGGCGCGTTCTACGTGCTCGAAGGCTCGATGAACGGCAACCGCTTCATCCGCATGGGGCTGGAGAAGCGACGTCCCGATCTCGCCCCGCATCTCTCGTACCTCGACCCCTACGGCGACGACCAGCGACCACGCTGGCAACGCACCCGAGCCGCGCTCGACGGCGTCGCTCGCGACGACGATGCCCGGGCCGCCATGCTCGCCGCCGCCCGCGCCACCTTCGACGTCGTGCAGGCGATCTCCGACGAGGTGCAGACCGAGCGAGCGGCCCCGGCGAGCACGACCGTCGAGTCCAAGCCCACCCGACGCTGCCCGATCACCGGCCGCACCGCCTGATCCACGTCGACACGGAGGGACGCTCCTCGTCCCCCGACCATCGCAGCCGCGGACGAGCCTGTCGCTACAGTCTCGTCCGCGGCTGTCCTTCAGATTCCATGCCCCATCGTCGGTTCTCGCCCCCGCCCCCTCCTCCCCATGCCCTCCCCCTTCCGCCTCCAGAGCCAGTTTCAACCGACCGGCGATCAGCCGGCGGCGATCGAGCAGCTGGTGGACGGCGTCGAGACGGGGCGGCGGGCTCAGGTGCTGCTCGGGGCGACCGGCACCGGCAAGACCTTCACGATGGCGAATGTCATCCAGCGGGTCGGACGACCCACGCTCGTCGTGAGCCACAACAAGACACTGGCCGCCCAGCTCTTCGAGGAACTTCGGGAGCTCTTCCCCGACAACGCGGTGTCGTACTTCGTCTCGTACTACGACTACTACCAGCCCGAGGCGTACATCCCCGCCCGCGACATCTACATCGAGAAGGACGCGAGCCGCAACGACGATCTCGACCGGCTCCGGCTCGCCGCGACCAGCAGCCTGCTGAGCCGTCGCGATGTCATCGTGGTCGCGAGCGTCTCCTGCCTCTACGGCCTCGGCTCACCCGGCGAGTACGCGAAGAAGATCGTGATGCTCGAGAAGGGCCGCTCGATCGACCGGCGGAAGTTCCTGCTCGCCCTCGCGGACATGCAGTACGTCCGCAACGAGGTCGATCCGAAGCGCGGTCAGTACCGCGTGAAGGGCGACTGCATCGAGGTCTTCCCCGCGTACGAGGAGCACGGCGTCCGGATCGACCTCTGGGGCGACGAGGTCGAGGGACTCGAGCTCTTCGACCCGCTCACCGGCGAGGTCCTCGCGGCGGAGAGCCGGGTGTTCATCTTCCCCGCCGTCCACTACGTCATGCCCGAGGACCACAAGGCCGCGGCCCTCAACGCGATCCGCACCGAACTCGCCGAGACCGTCGAGGACTTCAAGGAGCAGGGCAAGCTGCTGGAGGCTCAACGGCTCCTCGGCCGCACGCGATACGACCTCGAGATGATCGAGGAGGTCGGGTACTGCTCGGGCGTCGAGAACTACGCGCGGCACTTCGACGGCCGACAGCCGGGAGAGCGATCGTTCTGCCTGCTCGACTACTTCCGGCACGGTTTCGCGGGCGCCCACGCGGGCGAAGGCTCGGGCAGCACCGACGACTGGCTCTGCCTGATCGACGAGAGCCATGTGACGATTCCGCAGGTCCGCGGGATGTACTTCGGCGATCGCCGCCGCAAGGAGACGCTGGTCGAGCACGGGTTCCGGCTGCCGAGCGCTCTGGACAACCGTCCCCTCAAGTTCGAGGAGTTCGAACTGCTCGTGCCGCAGGTGGTCTACGTCTCGGCGACCCCCGGCCCGTACGAACTCGAACAGGCCGAGGGCGTGGTGGTCGAACAGGTCATCCGACCGACCGGACTGGTCGATCCACCGATCGAGATCCGTCCCGCCCGCGGCCAGGTCCACGACCTCACCGCGATGTGTCGCGAGCGAACCGAACGCGGCGAACGCACGCTGGTCACCGCCCTCACCAAGCGGCTCTGCGAGGAGCTCACCGACTGGCTCGAACGCCAGGGCATCCGCGTGCGGTACCTGCACTCCGAGATCGACACGCTCGAACGACTGGAGATCCTGACCGCGCTCCGCGAGGGCGAGTTCGACGTGCTGGTCGGCGTGAACCTGCTTCGCGAAGGACTCGATCTCCCCGAGGTCTCGCTGGTCTGCATCCTCGACGCCGACAAGCAGGGCTTCCTTCGATCGACCTCGAGCCTCATCCAGACGATGGGCCGCGCCGCCCGCAACGCGAACTCGCTCGCGATCATGTACGCCGACTCGGTGACCCCCGAGATGCAGGCCGCGATCGACGAGGTGACTCGGCGTCGCGAGAAGCAGCTGGCCCACAACGCCGAGCACGGCATCACACCCCAGACCATCCGAAAGGCGATCCGCCGCGGCATGGAGCAGGAACTGGCGGCACGACGAACCGCCCGCGCCGCGATCGGCGAGAAGCAGGCCGAGACCTTCGGCCGCGACGAGCTCGTCGCGATGTTCGAGGAGGCGATGCTCGAAGCGGCCCGGAATCTCGAGTTCGAGAAGGCCGCCGAACTCCGCGACCGCATCGAGAAGCTCAAGCAGATGCCCGACGGCGGCGAACTCACGATGGACGAGGCGGGCGCCCCCCGCACCCGAGCCGGCAAGGCCGGATCGAGCGCCGGCAAGAGCCGAGGAAAGAAGGGCCGGAAGAAGGGCTGAGGGCCCCGCCTCATGGAAATCTCAAATGATTCTTGTTTCGTTTGTTGCTTTTGCATCCTCGCCATGCCATACTCCCGGCATGACCACGACCAATCCCATCCGCTCCACCGGCCCGACCGACACCCGGCGAGCCCGCGACTCCTCGCGGCGGCTCGGCCCGGCCGTCTCCGCCGGCCGGGTCCTGCGAGTCGTCTCGACGGACGATGATCCAGCCCCGATCGAGATTCCGACCGCGGCAGCCCCGCTTCTGCTTCAGATCCTCGACGCCATGCAGTCCGGCCGGAGCGTGTCGCTCGTCATCTCCGACACCGAACTGACCACCAAGCAGGCGGCGGATCTCCTCGGCGTGTCGCGGCCGTTCATCGTGAAGCAGATCGAATCCGGTCGCCTTCCCGCCCACAAGGTCGGGACGCACCGGCGAATCCGCGCCCACGACCTGCTCGCTTATCGAGACCGGCTCGCCGCCGAACGACAGCAGGCCCTGGACGAGCTCTCCGCCCTGGACGAGGCCCTCGGACTCGACTGATCGCACCCGGGAGGTGGGCCGGTTCGCCCGGCGGCTCGGATCAAAGGCCCTCCAGCCCACGAGGTCCCGCGGAATCAGCGAGGCGTGAAGCCTCACGACGCCGGGCGGCTCGACTCACGCCTCCGTAGCCGGCGGGTCGGCGCCGCGATGCACCCCGATCCTCACACCCCCGTATCCCGACATCTCGTCCACGATCATCGTCGGGGCTGGCTTCAAGGCCGGGAATCGACCACAATCGCGGCTCGAAGGAGCCGCACATGGCAGGCAAGAATTCTGGACCGAAGTCAGGCAAGAAGTCCTCCGCCGCCAACCTCGGCTTCGAGGCGACGCTCTGGGAGATCGCCGACAAGCTCCGCGGCAACCTCGAGCCCGCGGTCTACAAGCACGACGTCCTTGGCCTGATCTTCCTGAAGTACGTCTCGGACCGCTTCATGGCCCGCCGGGCCGAGCTCGACGCCCTCGCCGAGACCGAGGGCGCCGATCCCGAGGACCGCGACGAGTACCTCGCCGACAACGTCTTCTGGGTGCCGAAGACCGCCCGCTGGCCCGAGCTCCAGAAGGAGGCCCGGCAGGATGCGATTGGTCGCATCCTCGACGACGCGATGACCGCGATCGAGAAGGAGAACGAGTCGCTTCGCGGCGTTCTCAACAAGAACTACGCCCGGCCTCAGCTGGACAAGCGACGCCTCGGCGAGCTCATCGACGCCATCTCCCGGATCGACCTGCAGGGTGACGCTCGCGAGAGCGAGGATCTGCTCGGCCGCGTCTACGAGTACTTCGTCGGGAAGTTCGCGAGCCAGGAGGGCAAGTCGGGCGGCGAGTTCTACACGCCCCAGTGCATCGTGCGACTGCTGGTGTCGATGCTCGCCCCCGACGAAGGCGATCGCATCTACGACCCTGCCTGCGGTTCGGGCGGCATGTTCGTGCAGAGCGAGTGGTTCATCGAGAACCACGGCGGCCGTCGCGGCCGGGCCGCCTTCTACGGGCAGGAGCTCAACCACACGACCTGGCGGCTCTGCAAGATGAACCTCGCGATCCGCGGGCTCGACGGCGACATCGACGAGGGCGACACCTTCCACAACCCCCGACACGCCGACCTGCGGGCCGACATCGTGCTCGCCAACCCGCCCTTCAACATCAGCGACTGGGGCGGCGATCTCCTGCAGGACGACCACCGCTGGAAGTGGGGCACGCCGCCCACCGGCAACGCGAACTACGCGTGGATCAGCCACTTCCTGCATCACCTCGCCCCGAAGGGCATGGCGGGCTTCGTCATGGCGAACGGGTCGATGAGCACCAGCACCACCGCCGAGAAGGCGATACGCGAGAAGTGGGTCCGTGACAACCTCGTCGCGTGCATCGTGGCCCTGCCCGGCCAGCTCTTCTACACCACCGGCATTCCCGTCTGCCTCTGGTTCATGACCAAAGCCAAGCCGAAGAGCCGCACCGGCGAGACACTCTTCATCGACGCCCGCAAGTTGGGCATGATGGTCGACCGGACGCACCGCGAACTGAGCAGCGACGACGTGAACCGCATTGCGGACGTCTACAACGCGTGGCTCGAACGCCATGGTGCGGGCGACTACGCCGACGAACTCGGCTTCTGTGCCTCAGCCAACCTCGAAGAGATCGAGAAGCACGGGTTCGTGCTCACACCGGGTCGCTACTGCGGCAGTGCGGTGGAGGAGGACGACAGCGAACCGTTCGAGGTTCGGTTCCCGGCCCTGGTCGAGACGCTGGAGGCCCAGTTCGCCGAGAGCGAGCAACTCGCCGCCACGATCCGCGAGCGACTTCCCGGGCTTCGAACCGACGCGCCAACCGGGGACCAGGCATGATGACCACGCCTCCGGCTCAACCTTCCGAGGGCATCGGCCTCCTCCGGCCCGAGGACGAGGGCGATGCCCCGCGAACTTTCCGGACGGCCCGGTCCCCCCGGATGTCCCGAGCCTTCACCGGTCTCCGAAACCGACACGCCCGACCCTCCAAGCCCTCCGGCCCCCCTCCAACAGTCCTTGCCCATTCGTTCATTGACCCCGCCGCATGGCGCCGATACTGTTCAGGCACAGCACACCCGTCAGGCGCGCCGCAAGGCAGCTCACTTTGGCGGGTTTTTTCATGCGCCGACCGCCCTGCGAAGGAGAGCGCATGAGCTACGCCAAGCCGCCGCTTCCCATCGAAGGGCAGGTCCAGCGTCTTCTCGAACGCGGACTGGCCGGCGACCGCGACGAACTCGCCCGTCACCTCGCCGTCGTCAGCTACACCCGCCTCGAGGCGTACTGGCATCCGTTCCAGAACCCGGACCGCTCGTTCACCCCCGGGACCACCTTCGACCGCGTGTGGCAGCGGTACGTCTTCGATCGCCGCCTTCGACTGCTGGTGCTTGACGCGATCGAACGCATCGAGGTCGCGGTTCGCACCCAGCTCGCCCTGCATCACAGCCTCGCCCACGACGCGTTCGCCTACGCCGAGCAGCCGTCCACGCTCCCCCGCATGAAGGCCTGGCAGCACCGGCGATTCCGGGAGGCACTCGACGACCAGATCCAGCGGGCCGACGAGATCGCGATCCAGCGGTTCCTCGCGGACCACGGACGCGATCATGCGTATCTTCCGGTCTGGCTCGCGATCGAAGTCATGAGTTTCGGATCGATCCTCACCTTCTATCGCGGCGCGGAGACGGCGATTCGACGCACCGTCGCCGACCGGTTCGGCGTCCACCACTCGGTGTTCGAGTCGTGGCTGCTCGCCCTGAACGTCGTCCGGAACTTCTGCGCCCACCACAGCCGACTCTGGAACCGCGTGCTCGGCGTCAAACCGAAGATCCCGAATCGCCGACACGACAGCCGCTGGCATGTCCCGGTGCCCATCGGCAACGACCGCATCTTCGGCATCCTCACGATCGCCGCCGCCTGCCTCCAACGCATCGCGCCGCAGAGCGACTGGCCGATGCGAACACGGGGCGTCCTGGAGGCGTTCCCGGGGATCCCGCTGGAGGCGATGGGCATTCCGCAGAACTGGCTCGACTGCCCGATCTGGACGGCATCCATCGACTCGGACGAGAAGGAGGAGCGTGATGCCTGAGGTCACACTGCGACAACGAGCCCCCCTTGCCGCGATCCCGCCGCTGCGGATCTTCCAGAGGGCCGCGAGCGCCTCCACCGACGAACACGGTTTCTATGGATCAGCCAACCTCGAAGAGATCGAGAAGCACGGGTTCGCGCTCACACCGGGTCGCTCCTGCGGCAGTGCGGTCGAGGAGGACGAGGGGGAGCCTTTCGAGGTTCGGATCCCGGAGTTGGTGGCGACGCTGGAGAAGCAGTTTGCGGAAGGGGCGGCGTTGGAGGATCGAATTCTGAAGGACATGGCAAGTGCCATGCGAAATCAATGAGCCACAAGATCGCCCTCGCCCAAGTCGCGACATTCCACAACTCCTCTCGTGTCCCCCTCTCTGGCAAAGAACGGCAGAAAATCCCCGGGATCTACCCGTACTACGGCGCAAACGGGATCATGGACTACGTAGGCGACTTTCTATTCGACGGACTCCATGTGCTCGTTGGCGAGGATGGGACGGTTAAAACCGACCGGGGAACTCCCGTAGCGCATCTCGTGGCCGGTCGAAAGTGGGTGAACAACCACGCGCACGTCTTGGACTGCCCCGACGAGAGCGATACTCGATATCTCTACTACGCTCTTCGCGCCGCAGATATCTCGGGACTTGTGACGGGCGCAGTCCAACCAAAGCTCTCGATGACAAATTTGAGACTGGCCGAAGTCGATTGGCCAGAACAACAAACCCGCCGAGCCATCGCCGGCATCCTCGGCGCCCTCGACGACAAGATCGGCCTCAACCGCCGCATGAACGAGACGCTCGAGGCGATGGCCAGGGCGCTCTTCAAGAGTTGGTTCGTGGACTTCGATCCCGTCCGGGCGAAGATGGAAGGCAGACAACCCTTCGGCATGGACCAGGCCACCGCCGACCTCTTCCCAGACCGACTCGTCGAGTCCGAGATCGGGTTGATTCCGGAGGGGTGGGAGGTGACGACGCTTGAGAGAGTCGCCGATTTCGAATCAGGGAAGACATGGAATAAAGACTCGCGATCCGAGGACGGTCCATATCGGGCCTATGGGGCCAATGGAATCATTGGTCGTTCCATTCACCACAACGTCACGCCCCCAGTGATTGCTCTTGGAAAAATCGGGAGCTGTGGCAGGCTGCACCGTGTCAATGAGACCGCCTGGATTACGAACAACGCGTTTGCCGTCCATCCATCTTGTGACCAGCTTGGACACTGGCTCTGGGAGGTGCTACGCGAGGTAGATTTCACGCCATTCATTGGCGGCAGCAGCAATCCGTACATGCCCATCAAGTCTTTCGGACACCATCAAATCACCAGCCCCAATACACACCTCATCGGAGCTTACGAGCGCCTGAGCGACGACTTATGGTCGCTACATCGGAGCAACGCCTCGCAGTCCCGCACCCTCGCCGAACTCCGCGACCTGCTCCTGCCCAAGCTCCTCAGCGGCGAGATCCGCGTCGCCGACGCCGAGAAGGAAGTGGAGGCCGCGTTGTGATTGCAGGACCAATCTCGCATGTCATTCTTGATGCGAATGTCCTCGCTGGCATGTACTGGCCTCCCGCCTTCGGGAGGCAGGATCACCTCAAGACCGTGGTGGCTCGCTGTCGCCATCTCAATCGATGGGTCGAATCTGGGGCCCCATCACCTGTCCGCTTATTCACACCTGAGGTCTGTGTCGCAGAGGCCAGGACGGTGCTTGCCAAGCTGGCCACCACTAACTGGCAGAAGAACCACAGAAAGAAGTCAAATTCGCAGGCCATCCATAACAAGAAGTACAAAACCCTCATTCGACGATTTCGTGCCGACCTGCATGGCGGAGCACGAATTGAGTTAATTCCGCTCCAGCGATATCACGTTCTGGGCATTCACTTGGTCATGCCCATCGACCATCGGATTAGAATTCCGAAGCCCGATAAGAAGGCGGGCACCACCCATGTCATGGGGGGAATCGACCAACTGATTTGCGGGACTGCGATCTGGCTCAATCGCCAGATCGGCAACGACAGCGTTGCAATCTTGTCCTCGGATTACCGACTAGTCCGAGCGATGCAGATAGCCAGGAGATACTCCCGGGAGCGTGCCGAGAAGGCCGGTGTCCTGGCCATGGCGAAAGAGATCGGCATCGAGTGGAGCAACACTATCTACCCGCGAGCGTTCAACTTGAGCAAGTGCTCGGAGGATGACCTGAGATTGATCCTGGGTTCCTGGCCGCCGCCGCATCGACGACCATCCCGTAGGGAGCGAGCGGCCCACAGGCCACTTACAAGACGGGACGAGAGAGTTCTCATCGACCGCTATGTCGCGATTGGGGTCACCCGAGATCGCCTTCCCTACAGCAGCGCCATGACCAGACTTGTACGTGATTTCAACGCTGAGACCGGCCACCGATACTCGGAGCAGGATGCCTGGCGCGAACTCCTTCGCCTTGGCAAGACCGGCCGGCTTGGCAAGGCCCGAACCTTGGGCCCTGACTCATGACCGAAGACGCGATCGAACAGCTCTGCCTCGGCTGGCTCCGCGATGCGGGCTGGGCGGTCGCGCACGGGCCGGACCTCCTGCCCGACCAGCCGGGCGATCGGTGCGAACGGCCCGACGATCGCGAGGTGTTCCTGCTCGATCGGCTGCGGACGCAGGCGTTCGAGATCAACGAGCATCTGCCGGAGGCGGCGATCGAGGATGCGATCACCCGGTTCACGGCCCTCGGCGGTCCGAATCTGATCGCGGTCAACGAGAAGGCCCACGAGATGCTGGTCCGGGGCGTGGAGGTCTCGTACGAGGACGCGGACGGCGCCACGCGGCACGACCGCTGCCATCTCGTCGCCTGGGACACGCTCGAACTGAACGACCTCGTGGCGGTCAACCAGGTCACGGTTCGTCAGGGCCGGCATGTTCGACGGCCGGACATCGTCCTGTTCGTGAACGGCATCCCGCTGGTGGTCGTCGAGCTGAAGAACGCGGTCTCCGCGACCGCCACGCTCAAGAAGGCGTGGCAGCAGCTCCAGACCTACCACCGCGAGATCCCCATCCTGCATCAGTTCGCGGCACTGGAGGTGGTCTCCGACGGCCTCCAGGCGCGGTACGGCACCCTGTCCGCCGGACTGCAGCACTTCTCCCGCTGGCCCACGATCGACGGACGCACCACCATCGAGCCGGGGGTGCCCGAGCTGGAGACCCTGATCGCGGGACTGCTCGACCCGTCGCGGCTGCTGTCGATCGTGCGGCACTTCATCGTGTTCGAGGCGGGCCAGGGCGACCCGATCAAGAAGGTCGCGAAGTACCACCAGGTCTTCGCGGTGGATCGTGCGGTCGAGCGCACGCTCCACGCGGTGGCGGGCGACCGAAAGGCGGGCGTGGTCTGGCACACCCAGGGCGCCGGCAAGAGTCTGGAGATGGTGTTCTACGCCGCCCGCATGGCCCGGCATCCGGAGATGGAGAACCCGACGCTCGTCGTCCTGACCGACCGGCAGGATCTCGACGGCCAGCTCTTCTCGACCTTCTCGAACTGCCGGCAACTGCTCCGACAGGATCCTGCGCAGGCCGAGAACCGCGACGACCTCATGGAGAAGCTCCGCGTCACCGGCGGCGGCATCGTCTTCACCACCATCCAGAAGTTCTTCCCCAGGAACAAGGGCGAGGCGTATCCGATGCTCTCGGATCGCCGAAACATCGTGGTGATCGCCGACGAGGCCCACCGCAGCCAGTACGACTTCATCGACGGCTTCGCCCGCCACATGCGGGACGCGCTGCCCCATGCCTCGTTCCTCGGCTTCACCGGGACGCCGATCGAGACCGCCGATGCCAACACCCGGGCGGTGTTCGGCGACTATGTGGACATCTACGACATCAAGCAGGCGGTCGAAGACGGGGCGACGGTGCCGATCTCCTACGAAGGGCGGCTCGCTCGCATCAGTCTGAAGGAGGACCGGATCGAAAGCCTCGACCCGGACTTCGAGGAGGTCACCGAGGAGATCGAGGGCGACGCCAAGGAGGCCCTGAAGCGAAAGTGGGCGGCCCTCGAGCAGGTCGTGGGCAGCGCGGAACGCATCGACCTGCTGGCACGGGATCTCGTCGAGCACTTCGAGCATCGCCGGGGCGTGATCGAGGGCAAGGCGATGGCGGTCGTGATGAGCCGTCGGATCGCCGTGGCGTTGTACGACGCGATCGTCGCGATCCGCCCCGACTGGGGGAGCGAGCAGGACGACGAGGGCGCCGTGAAGGTCGTCATGACGGGATCGGCCAGCGATCCACTCGACTGGCAGCAGCACATTCGAAGCAAGTCACGGCGGGAGGACCTTGCGAAGCGGTTCAAGGATCCGGATTCCGACTTCCGGCTCGTGATCGTCCGCGACATGTGGCTGACCGGCTTCGACGCCCCCTGCCTGCACACGATGTACTGCGACAAGCCGATGCGAGGCCACGGGCTCATGCAGGCGATCGCCCGGGTGAACCGGGTCTTTCGCGACAAGCCCGGCGGCCTCGTCGTGGACTACATCGGTCTGGCCGAGAGCCTCAAGGAGGCGGTGGCGACCTACACCGCGGAGGGCGGCGAGGGCCGGCCAGTCCTGAACGTGGCCGACGCGATCGCGGTCATGCACGAGAAGCTCGACATTCTCCGCAGCATGATGGCGGGCACCGATCTCTCGGGCTGGCGACGCGACGCCGCCGCCAAGCTGGCCTCGATCGCGACCGGGGTCGAACATGTCCTGTCCCTCGAGGACGGCCAGAAGCGCTACAAGCAGCTGGTCGGCGATCTTGGAAAGGCGTTCGCCCTCTGCGCCGGCACCGACGAAGCCGAGGCCGCCCGAGACGAGGTGGGGATGTACCAGGCGATCCGCTCGGGGATCGCGAAACTCACCCCGAGGTCGGATCGAGACCCGGAGGAGATGAACGAGGCGATCCGGGCGATCGTCGAGGGCGCGATCCAGCCCGACGGGATCGTGGACATCTTCAAGGAGGCCGGGCTCGAGAAGCCGGACCTCTCGATCCTCAGCGACGAGTTCCTCGAGGAGCTCAAGGGGATGACGCGGAAGAACACCGCGATCGAGGCGCTGCGTCGTCTGCTGGAGGGCCGGGTCGCGGCCGCCCGCAGGACGAACCTCGTGCAGGCGAGGAGCTTTTCCGAGCGACTGCAGCAGGCGATCAACAGCTACCAGAATCGGGCCCTGAAGTCGGCGGAGATCCTGGAGGAACTCGTCGAACTCGCCCGGGCGATGCGCGAGGCGTCCCAGCGCGGGGATCGGCTGGGTCTCGGGGACGATGAGGTCGCGTTCTACGACGCCCTCGCGGAGAACCCATCCGCCCTCCAACTCGGGGACGACACGCTCAAGCGGATCGCCCGAGACCTCGTGGCGGCGGTCCGGCGCAACGTGACCATCGACTGGCAGGACCGCGAACCCGCCCGCGCCCGGATGCGGGTCGTCGTGAAGCGACTGCTCAAGAAGTACGGCTACCCGCCGGATGCACAGGAGGGCGCCGTTCGGCTCGTCGTGGAGCAGGCGAGCCTGCTCGGAGACGGCATCGCGGCCTGACCGCCATCAGATGCGGAGGTTCGTCCACAGGTGATCTCGCCGGCCGAGCGGGCCTGGGGGCTTAGGACAGACGACCCGCCCGGCCGACGCCTCATGCCGCCTCGGTCGTGCCCGCGTCCAGCGTGACCACCTCGGTGACGAGTTCCGCGCCGATCGCCTCCAGCACCCGCCCCGCCCGTTCGAGCGTCACGGTGTGGTACTCGTGCCGCTCGTCGCGGGAGATCTGCGACTCGTGGACGCCGAGTCTCTCCGCGAGATCACGCTGCGAGATGAGCAGCCGTCCGAGACCGTCGAGATTTCGGAGCGTCGGCAGTTCGCCGCGACGCAGCCCCTCGTAGAGCTCGACATCCTCGGCGAGTCCGGCGCGGAACGCCTCGATCGGCTCGAGCAGGCGGCGGATCTCCGCCGCGGTCCGGCCCTCCGCCTTGAGCGCCTTGCGACGCTCGGCGAGTCGGTGCTTCTGGGCGTGCAGTTGTTCGAGCGCCTCTCGGTGCTCGGCGTCGGTCCTGATCATGCGGCGACTCCGGTGAGGAGACGAACGACGCCGCGGGGTCGGCCGTCGCGACGCGAGCGACGGAACGCGGCGGGGAATTCGAGTTCGTGGCCGTGGTCGTCGGTCAGTCCCGAGAGCAGGCCGGGAACATGCGGACAGAGCTCGACTCGATGGTGCAGCCACATCGGCAACCGACGCTTTCCGAGGCCGCGGTATCGGCGGCGGGACGCGGGGTCCCAGCCCCACGATCGACAGGGGTCGAGCCGGTTGAGTTCGGTCTGGAGCCGTCCCGACGCGAGGGCCTCCTCCGAGCAGACGACGTACCCGTCGATGTCGCTCGGGTGCGGCTTGTCCTCGACGAAGGATCCATCGACGAAGACCTCGGGAATGCCGATCGCCGCAAGCTGCTCGGCGAGCACGCCGAGGTTCGAGACCAGCTGCGACCGCCACATCGTGTCCCAGTGCCGAACGCCGCCCGGCCCGAGCCGGGGCGGGCCCTGGACAAGGTACGAGTCGTGAAGTTGATCGATGGTCATCGTGACGTCCCCCGGGGGCAGCAGCCCATCCGAGGTGAAGGGCGGCAGAGGCACCTCCGGCATGTGGTCGATCCTCAGGCCCCCATAGACGGCTTGACACAAATGCCACGTCTGTGTGGCGAGTGGGCGTGACGACTCCGGCACCGGTCGCACGCGGGCCACCCTATGGCCCGGAACCGCCCGTCCCGAACGACGCGCGGAAAGTCCGGGCCTCCGCGGAATCTCCTCGACGGAGGGTCGGAGGCAGCACGCCCGGGCCAAAAACACACGTCGCCGCGGGGGGCGGCGTCTGGGGGGCGGGTCGTGGGTTGTGACTGGGAGGGGCTGGCTCAGCGGGCCTTCAGGCTGGTGCCTCGGAGTCGGATGCCGGCCGCGGCCTTCTCAAGGGCCCGCCTGGAATCGATCCGGATACCCGTGGTCCGATTCGGGCGACCGGTCGGGGTCGACACCGATTCCGTCCCGCGGAGACGCGGAGAAGGAGTCGGATTGGAGATCAGTCGAGGCATCGGAGAATCCTGACGCTGATCGGGCATGTGCCGGTCGGCACGTTCTCAGTATTCGCATTGATCGTCCGAATGA
>JAUIHC010000464.1 GCA_030432455.1 Phycisphaerae bacterium
CCGCAGTTCGTCGAGTACGAGATCGATGCTGCGGATGGCGGTCCCTGGACGCTGCGAGTTCGCTACGCCGCGGGTGAGTCGCGGCCGCTGCGGGTGCTGGCGGGAGGGACGGTCGTCGCGGAGAACGTCTGCAGCGAGGCGACCGGTGGTTTCAGCGTCGAGGATCTCGCGTGGACCGCGATTCCCGTCGAGCTTCCTGCAGGCACGACACGGGTGCGGTTCGAGCGGACCGGCGCGTTCCCGCATCTCGACAAGGTGTCCTTCACGAGCGACGCGGAACGGGCCGCCTTCGACGCCGACGTCGAGCGGGTCGCGGCCGAGCAGGGCCTCGACGCCCCGCTCGTGGCCCGCTGGGCCGAAGCGCTCGCGGGCGAGTCGATCTTCACACCGTGGCGGGCGTACGCGGCGATTCCCGCGGATCGCTGGGACGCCGAGGTCGCCGAGATCACCGCCGACCTGCAGGCGACGTTCGCCGCGGATGCTCGCGAGGGCGACGGCACGAACAGTCGCAGTGGGGCGACGCCGCGGGAGGTGCCGTTCGTGCGATCGATGGTCGCCGGTCCGCCGCCCCGCGATCTCGCCGCGGTCGCGGATCGCTGGCAGGCGGCGACGAGCCTCGTGCTCGACACCTGGGCCAGACACCAGGCGACGGCGAAGGACGACGCGGCGAAGGCGTTGCCGGATCCGGCACAGGAGATCTATCGGCTGGCGCTGCTCGGCGATCGCGGCGTGCTGCGGGTCGGCCCCGAGGTCGTGCCGTACTACGAGGACGGACTTCGAGCCCGGATCGCCGAACTCGAGGCGACCCGGGCCGAACTCGCCGCCACGACGCCCGCCCCGATCGAGCGGGGGATCGCGGTCACGGAGGGCGAGCCGCGAGACCTGCCGGTCTTCATCCGCGGCGATCACACCAACAAGCGCGACACGCCCGAGCCCCGCGGCTTCCTGACCGTGCTCGCGGGCACCGTCGAGTCGCCCGAGATCCCGACCGACGGGAGCGGCCGACTCGAACTCGCCCGGTGGATCACCGACCCCGAGCATCCGCTGACCGCCCGGACCATCGTGAACCGCGTCTGGGCGTGGCACTTCGGCCGCGGCATCGTCTCGACGCCCAGCAACTTCGGGCTTCGCGGCGGCTCCCCGACGCATCCGGAGCTGCTCGACTGGCTCGCCCGATGGTTTGTCGCCAACGACTGGTCGATCAAGGATCTGCACCGGCTCATCATGAACTCCGCGGTCTATCGACTGTCTGGCGAGTCCGACTCGCTTGGTCTGGAGATCGATCCGGCGAACGAGCTCTGGTGGCGGCGGGAGCCCCGCCGTCTCGAAGCCGAGCCGATCCGCGACGCGATCCTCGCGGTCGGCGGCTCGCTCGACCGAACCGTCGGCGGCAGTCTGCTGCGGTCGGGCAACTTCGGCTATGTCACCAACGACCAGTCCAACAGCAACGAGCGATACACCGCGACGCGGCGGGCGATCTACATGCCGGTCATCCGCAACGACATGTACTCGCTGTTCTCGACCTTCGACTACACCGACCCGAGCATCTCGCTCGAAGCCCGTCCCGCGACCGTGGTCGCCCAGCAGTCGCTCTTCATGATGAACAGCCCGATGGTCGCGGCGCAGGCCGAGTCGCTGGCGGCGAGATTGCTGGCCGACGAGTCGCTCGACGACGCCGGCCGCGTGTCGAGGGCGTACGAGATCTGCTTCTCCCGCCCCGCGGAATCGGACGAGGTCGAGCGGGCGGTGGCGTTCATCGGTCGGATCGAGTCCGGCGCCGGCCCCGGTACCAGCGTCCCCTGGCCGCCGACCGAGGGCATGAACGCCGCGGAAGCCGCCGACCTCACCCCCCGTCACCATGCCTGGCGCAGCCTGTGCAAGGTCCTCATCGCCTCGAACGAGTTCATCTATGTGCGTTGAGAAATCACCACGGAGGGCACGGAGGATCACGGAGGGCCGCGGAGGGGTGATTGGGTCTTGGAGCTTCGATTGTCTCGGAGGCCTTCATGCCTTTGTGAATGACGTGTCTGAGTTTGGCTTCCATCCAGTCCTCACTCCGTGGCCCTCCGTGCCACTCCGTGCTCTCCGTGGTCAGTTCGAGTAGAGGTAGACCCATGAACAGTTTCTGCGGTATCCGGCGATCGACTTCGCGGCGTGACATGCTCAAGCAGTGCGCGTCGGGTTTCGGTGCGGTCGCGTTGGCGGGTCTGCTGGCGGATGAGGCTCGGGCGCAGGAAGTGATGCGTCGGCCGGGGCGGATCGATCCGTTTCAGCGGGGGCCGCTGGCGGTTCGGAAGCCGCACTTTGCGCCCAAGGCCAAGCGGGTCATCTTCCTGTTCATGCACGGCGGGCCGTCGCAGGTGGACACCTTCGACTACAAGCCGAAGCTGCAGGCCGACTCGGGGAATCCGCTGCCGTTCGACAAGCCTCGGGTGCAGTTCGCCCAGACCGGGAATCTGATGGCGAGCCCGTACAAGTGGAAGCAGCACGGCGAGTGCGGGCAGTGGGTGAGCGAGATCTTTCCCGAGACCGCGAAGATCGTCGATGACCTCTGCTTCGTGAAGAGTCTGCACGGATCGAACCCCGCGCACGGGGCGGCGCT
>JAUIHC010000465.1 GCA_030432455.1 Phycisphaerae bacterium
AGCTGCTTCGGCGGGCGTACGCCCAGACCGATCTCGACGGCGCGACCGACGACGCGATGCTGATCGAACGCCTCGGCGAGAAGGTCACCCTCGTCGAGGGCGACGACCGGAACCTGAAGATCACGACCCAGAGCGATCTGTCGATCGCCAGACGCCTGATGTGAAGAGAGAACGACAGCAGGCACGGAACACGCCACCAGATCCCGTTCCCAACCGACGACGACCACGACGACCACCCACCCCTCATCCCACCCCTCATCCCACCCGTCGGCCCTCGATCGTGAGCGTGGTCTTCTTCCCGACGCTCGGGTCCGACGCGGCGCTCCCGGTCGGGCAGCTTCCGCAGCGGGGGTCGTCCTTGCGGCGGGGCAGGAGCGGACGGATCACCATCGCGAGTCCGCCGATCGCGAGAAGGGTCACCACCCAGAACTGCCAGTCGTCGTAGGGCATGCGAAGAGCGTATCCGCTCGAATCACGCGAACGCATTCACCGCCAGATGCGTGATGGTCGCGGCGACCCACGCCAGACCGGTCATCCATGCGAACTGGATCCCCGGCCACTTCCAGCTGCCCGTCTCTCGTCGCGTCACCGCAAGGGTCGGAAGGCACTGCATCGCGAGCACGAAGAAGACGAGCATCGACGCCGCCGAGGCGGTGCCGAAGAGCGGGGTGCCGTCGTCCCGGGTCGCGTTGCGGACCAGCTCGAGCACCTGATGGTCGTCCTCCGCGGTGTCCTCGCCGCCGCCTTCGAGGACCGCGACGGTCGAGACGAACACCTCGCGGGCGAGGAAACTCGTGAGGATCGCGACGGTGAGCGTGCGGTCGGCCCCGAGCGGCTCGAAGACCGGCTGGACCAGCGATCCGATCCGTCCCGCGAACGAGCCCGCCTGCTGGGCGCCGGACTCCAGCACCGCGGCCTCGGCGAGCATCGACTCGGCCGCCTCCGGATCCATCGACTCGATCATCGCGGCCTGCTCCTGCAGGGCCACCGCCTCCGCGGGCGTCTCGGCCTTGGGATAGGCGCTCAGCCACCACATCACCACGCAGATCGCCACGATGATCGTGCCGGCGTTCTTGAGGAACACGAGCCCGCGGTCCCAGCTCACCAGCAGGGCATCGCGGAGCGAGGGCATCCGATAGGTCGGGAGTTCCAGCACCATCGGACGACTGCGGCCGGGAAGGATGGTCCGCCGGGCGATGAACGCCGAGCCCAGCGCCGCGGCCGCCCCGAGCAGGTAGCACCCCGCGAACGCCACGCCCGCGAGCAGGGGGCGTCCGTCGAAGAGCAGACCGATGAGCAGGACGTAGACCGGAAGACGCGCCGTGCAGCTCATGAACGGTGCGACGAGGATCGTCGCCAGTCGATCGTCGCGATCGGGGACGAGTCTCGCCGACATGATGCCGGGCAGGGCGCAGGCGTGGCTGGACAGGAGCGGGACGAACGCCTGCCCCGGCAGTCCGAACCGGCACATCACGCGATCCATCACGAACGCGGCGCGGGCGAGGTAGCCGGTGTCCTCCAGCAGGGCGAGCAGGAAGAAGAGGATCAGGATCTGCGGCAGGAAGATCACGGTGCCCGCGATGCCGCCGATGATGCCGTCCACGAGCAGGTCGCGGATCGGACCTTCCGGGAGGGCGTCGGCGGTGACGTCGCCCAGACGTCCGAACAGGCCGTCCACCAGGTCCATCGGCACCGAGGCGAGCGAGAAGATCGTCCAGAAGAGTCCGGCCATCACCGCGACGAAGACGAGCAGGCCGAGCACCGGATGCGTGAACGCCTTGTCGAGCCGGTCGGCCACGGTGTCGCGGCCGCTGCCGACCGCGTCGTGCCCGCCCATGCTGGTCGCGATCGTCTCGTCGATCCAGGATCGACGATCGGCGTTCGACGCGTCGGCGGGGGGCAGCGGGGCCCGTCCCGGCGTCGCCCGCGACACGGCGGCAAGAAGGTCGTCGATCCCGCGGCCGGTCCGACCGCTGACCGCGACGACCGCGACTCCGAGTCGCTCGGCGAGTCGATCCTCGTCGAACGAGAGCCCGCGTCGGGCGGCGAGATCCGCCATGTTCAACGCCACGACGATGGGCAGCCGCCGACGGATCGCGGCGATCGCCAGTGCGAGTCCGCGGGCCGGATTCGTCGCGTCGATCACGACCAGCGCCGCGTCCGGCGTCTCGGCGAGCCGCCCGTCGAGGCAGTCCCGACACATCCGGCTCTCGGGAAGGTCGAGGTCCATCCCGTAGACGCCGGGCAGGTCCACGATCTCCAGCGGGGCGGGGCCGCGATCGCATCGCCCGATGCGGACCTCGGCGGTCGAGCCGGGATAGTTCGCGGTGCGGGCGCGGAGACCGCAGAGTCGGTTGAAGAGCGTGGTCTTGCCGGTGTTGGGATTGCCGAGCAGCGCGATCCGGGTCGGCATCGTCGAGAGGCTGGCGTCCGCGCCGGTGGTGGTGGAGGGCGTGGACATCTCGGCGTCGGTCGATTCAGGCTCGGGGGGCGATGGTGCGTCCACCGACCGTCGCGGCGACGGTGGCGCGAAGACGGCCCGCGACCTCGCGGCAGACCCCGACGCGGGTGGATTCGACCTTCAGGATG
>JAUIHC010000466.1 GCA_030432455.1 Phycisphaerae bacterium
CTGACATTCCGACTCTCATACCCGCACCTGCCCCCCGCACCCTCGCCCCGGACCCGATCCAGACATGTCCGCCGACGCCGTCCTCGCCGCCCTTCTCGACCACCGTTCCATCCGTCGATTCCGACCCGATCCCGTCCCCGCCGCCGATGTCGAGCGTGCCGTCCGGGCCGGGCAGCAGGCCGCGACCAGTTCCAACATCCAGGCGTACTGCGCGATCCGGGTCGCCGATCCCGAGCGGCTCCAGCGACTCGTCGAGCTGACCGGCGGACAGGCCAAGGTCGCGGAGTGCCCGGTGTTTCTGGTGGTCTGCGGCGACACCCGTCGGCATCGTCTGGTCGCCGAACGGGCCGGGCGTCCGCACGTCTCGAACCTCGAGGCGTTCATGCTCGCGACCATCGACGCGAGCCTGTTCGCCCAGAACATGGTGGTGGCCTTCGAGGCGATGGGGTACGGGACCTGCTACATCGGCGGCCTTCGAAACGATCTGCCCGGGGTCCACGACCTGCTCGGCACGCCCGAGGGCGTCTGGCCGATCTTCGGTCTTTGTGTCGGCCGGCCCGATCAGGAGCCGTCGATCCGACCTCGACTCGCGCCGCCCGCGGTCCTCTTCGACGAGCGATATCCCGACGACGCGGCGATGCTGTCCGAGATCGATGCGTACGACGCGCGGATGCGGGCGTGGTACGAGGAGAACGGCATCGACACCGCGGACTGGTCGGCCCGCATCGAACGGCACTTCGAGGAACGGCACCGGACCCGCAACGCGGAGTGGTACCGCTCCGCGGGGGCGGACTTCTCCTGATCTCGGCAGTGAGTCCCGGTTCCCCCCGTCGCGCGCGACCCGCCACGGATACGATGTCGGCCGTCTCGAGGGCATCGGTCCTCGGCGGGTCGGAGTCCACATGCTCGTTCCGGTACTCATCTCCCGACTGCTGATCCGCGAAATGGCGGATTCGCAGTTCGTCACGCTCCAGGAGGCGGACGGCCCGCGCCGCTTTCCGATCGCCATCGGTCTGACCGAGGCGTTCGCCATCGAGCGGAGACTCCAGAACGCCAAGCCGCTGCGTCCGCAGACCCACGACCTGCTCGACGCGGTGATCCGCGAACTCGGCGCCACGCTCGAGCGGATCGAGATCACCGATCTGGAGAGCGGGACCTTCTTCGCCCGGCTGGTGCTGGATCGCAACGGCGACCGGATCGAGATCGACTCCCGACCCTCGGACGCCCTCGCGCTCGGCGCCGCGTATCGCACGCCGATCCTCGTCGAGGAGGCGGTGCTCGAAGAGGCGTCCCAGCCGGGGGACATCGAGGGTGACGCGGCCCCCGGCGGCCTGATCGACGACGAGGACGACGACGACGACGCGGGGTTCGCGTGACCGACGAGGACTCGACCCATCGCACGGAGGAGCCGGGCGGGGATGCGAAGGCATCCTCGGCCGATGCCCATGTCGCCCCGACCTCGGCGCCGGGCGTGCTCGGTGATCCGATGCCCCGCGGCCGCGTGCTCGACACCGAGACCCTGCCCGGTCGGATCAAGCTCCGCGACGACGACTTCATCGTCGACGAGCTCCCGCTCTACGAACCGCAGGGCGAGGGCGAGCACCTCTACCTGCGGGTCCAGAAGATGGGGCTCGCCCACACCGAGCTCGTGGAGATCCTCAAGCGGCACTTCGGCGTCACCGAGGAGGCGATCGGCGCCGCGGGGATGAAGGACCGCGTGGCGATGACGAGCCAGACCATCTCGATCCATCTGCCCGGTCGAGGCGGTCCGCCCGCCGAGGCGGCGGGAGCGCTCGAGCATCCGAAGGTGCAGGTGGTCTGGGCCGACTGGCACCTCAACAAGCTTCGTCGCGGACATCTCGCCGGGAATCGATTCTCGATCCGCATCCGCGACCTCGATCCGCTGCAGGCGCCGGTGGTCTGGCGCGGCCTGCGCGAGCTCGAGCGACGCGGCGTGCCGAATCACTACGGCACGCAGCGGTTCGGCTATCGCCGGAACACGCACCGACTCGGGGCGATGATCCTCGCGAAGGACTGGGACGGTCTGGTCGCCGAGGTGCTCGGCAGTCGCGGCTCGTGGTCGCCCGCGCACCAGCGCCGCGCCCGCGAGGCGTTCGACGCCGGCGATCTCAAGGCCGCGATGTCCGGCTGGGGCCGCCGCGACATCGCCGAACGCCGGATGCTCCAGGCGCTCATCGGAGGCAAGGACGCGGCCGCCGCGGTCCGCACCGTGTCGCGGCACATGCGGTCGTTCTGGGTGAGCGCGCTCCAGTCGTCGATCTTCAACCATCTGCTGGAGGAGCGGCTCCGGGCGGGGTCGATCGATCGGGTCGAGCCCGGCGACGTGCTCTTCCGGCACGAGACCCGCAAGAGCTTCCTCGCCGACGAGGCGGCCCTGTCGGAGACCGACCTGCAGGCCGAGATCGACGCCTTCGAACTCTCTCCGGCCGGACCGATCGTCGGGCCGGGCATGCCGCAGGCCGCCGGGGCGGTGCTGCAGCGCGAGCGGGAGGCGTTCGCGGCGGCGGAGGTCGAGGACCGATTGTTCGCCGAGAGCGAGTTCGACTTCCG
>JAUIHC010000467.1 GCA_030432455.1 Phycisphaerae bacterium
GTCGTCGCCGCGGAGGAAGCCGGTGAAGAGCACCTTGTGACCGATGCCGAGATTCGCGGCCATCTCGATCATGCTCGACGCGAGATCGCCGCTGCCCGCGACCACGAACTTCACATCGTCCATGACGTCGAGCACCCGCTTGGCGGCGTGCACGAAGTACTCCGGGCCCTTCTGCATCGTGATGCGGCCGAAGTAGAGGACGATCTTGTCGCGCGACTCGATGACCGGCACGCCGCGCTGCACCGGGTCGAACTCGACGCCGTTGTAGACGACCTCGATCTTCGAGCTCGGCACGCCGTAGCGGGCGACGCAGATGTTCTTGGTGAGCTGACTGACCGCGACGACCCGCATCGCGCCGTGCATGCCGCGCCGTTCGATGTTGTAGATCGCCTGATTGACGTGCTCGCCCGAGCGGTCGAACTCGGTCGAGTGGATGTGCACGACCAGCGGCTTGCCGGTCAGCCTCGCGACCGCGAGACCCGCGGGGTAGGTGAGCCAGTCGTGGGCGTGGATGACGTCGAACCGCGTCCGCTTGGCGACCTCGAGGCAGAACCCGGCGTAGGCATGGGCCTGGGCGAGCATGTCGCCGCCGTAGTCGGCCGAGGCCGCGTCGCGGGCCGCGATCTGCGCGGCCGCGGGATCGCGTTCGGGCATCGCGGACTCGAGGGCCGCAGTCTCGGAGATGCGGCCCGGATCGCCGAAGGCGCCCGACCGCACCAGCGTCTCGATGCGACGCTCATCGACGTCGTGCTCCTCGATGACCCGCTTCCAGGCGCTCTCCTGCTCGCGGTAGACCGACTGGACCTCGATCGGAAGGTCCACGAACCGCACATGCTGGAAGCGGCTTCGCAGTTCGTGAACCACCTGCACCGCCCGATGCACGGCGTCCTCGGTGCGAGGGGCGGCCGGCGTGCCGCCCGGAGCGGGGGGCGGCGGGGGGACATGCTCGGGAAGCGCGTCGCCGAGGTCGCTCGCGGGGCTCCGCAACTGGACCCCCTGCGTCCCCTCGACCGCGCCGTCGGAGACCGACTTCGGCAGGACGAAGGTGACCTCCATGCCGGCGCGGTCCATCGCCTTCACGAGGCCGTGGCACGCGGTACCCAGACCACCGGTGATGAACGGCGGGAACTCCCACCCCAGCATGAGGACGCGAACGGGCATCGGTCTCCATCTGCTCGACGCGCCGCCGACACCCGAAGGGCGGCGCGTGAACTCAGTCTTCCTCGTCCCCCCCGGCGACATCGCCGAGTTCGTGGAAGGTCGCCTCGTAGGCGAGCAGCCAGGTGCAGGCGGTCCGCGCCGGATCACCGTGATCGGGCACATCGTGTTCGAAGACGTAGGTGAGGTCCTCGCTTCGGTAGTGGCGGAAGGTGCCGACCGGAGCGGCATCCACCGGCCAGTCCATGTCGTCGAGCGTCTCCTCCAGCAGTTCGTCGAGCGAGTCGCTGGCGTGGTAGAGCTCGGCCTCGACCGACTCGCTGAGCCAGCGGTCCGGGGTCTCGAAGCGGACCACGAGGCCGCGCTCCGAGCGGGTGAGCACATAGAACGCCTCGCTCTCGACGTCGCGGGCCCGGCATCGCACCGCGGCGTCGGTCGCCTCGACCGAGGCGAATCGCCCGGATCGTTGAAGGTCGTCCACGATCGAATCGAACTGCAGGTCGGTCGTCACGGCTGGCTCCGTCGGCGAAGGCCCCGCGTCACATCGCGGGCCGCACCCGCCCGTCGAATCGCGAGGGCCGGGATGATACCCGGTCCGGCTCCGCCGCCGCGTCGCGGTGGTCGTACGATGCCGCTGTGACCGACGACGCCTGGACCACCCGACGACTGCTGACCTGGA
Source organism: Phycisphaerae bacterium (assembly GCA_030432455.1). Taxonomy (GTDB): domain Bacteria; phylum Planctomycetota; class Phycisphaerae; order Phycisphaerales; family SM1A02. The sequence continues at coordinate 1,838 of JAUIHC010000467.1, forward strand.
TCCGCGAGCACCTTGCGGAGCGAGGCGTGGACAGCCCGCGCGTCTGTGCGGAGATGCTGGTCTCCGCGGCGATCGGGGCGGAACGGCTGCGGCTGTACATGGAGCCCGATCGGCCCGCGAGCGAGGCGGAACGCACGCTCCTCCGCGACTGGGTGCGGCGGGCCTCCATGCACGAGCCGGTGCAGTATCTGGTCGGCGAGGCATGGTTCCAGGGGCTGCGGTTCGAGGTCGATGCGAGCACGCTCATCCCGCGCCCGGCCACCGAAACGCTGGTCGAGGTGGCGGCGGACCGACTCGGACGCCTTGAACGACCCCCGCGGATCCTCGAGCCGTGCACCGGCACCGGCTGCGTGGCCGTCGCGCTGCTGCGACTCCTCGATCGGCCGCACCGTGCCGCGTCGCGGCTGCGGGAGGCCGACGAGGCGGTCCGCGCCGATGTTGCGCGTCTGGTGGCGGCGGCCGGCGGCGACCCCGCCGCGGTGGGGGGCGAGGCCGATGATGCCGACCGGGCCGAGATCGCGGTCCTCCCCGGGGAACGCGCCACGGTGCTCGCGACCGAGCTCGTGCCCGCGGCCGCCGGGCTCGCCGGTCGGAACATCGCGGCCCACGGACTCGGCGACCGCGCCGAGGTCCGGGTGGGGTCGTTGTACGAGCCGCTGCATGAGCGGGACAAGGCGAGCTTCGATCTGATCGTCTCGAATCCGCCGTATGTCAGCGACGCCGAGTA
>JAUIHC010000468.1 GCA_030432455.1 Phycisphaerae bacterium
TGGCCAGGCTCCGCGATCCGCACGAGCGTCCTTCAGTCGAGGTCGGCGATCTCGAGGTCCGCGCCGCGACCGTCGAGGATCTTCCCGGCATCAAGCGGCTCATCGACCTCTGGGCGGACGCGGGCGAGAACCTCCCCCGGACCGCCGAGGAGATCCTCCAGTCGATCAGCGACTTCGCGGTCGCGGTCCACGGCGGGCGGGTGGTCGGGTGCGGCGCGTTGTGGCTCTACGCCCCCGAGCTCGCGGAGATCCGATCGGTCGGCGTCGATCCGGACCACCACGGCGGCGGCATCGGCAGTCTCGTGGTGGAGCACCTCGCCCGGATCGCCGGCGACCTTCGGGTCGAGCGGGTCTTCGTCCTGACCCGCGCCCCCCTGTTCTTCGAACGCCTCGGCTTCCGGCAGGTCAGCGTCAACGGCCTGCCCGAGAAGATCCTGAAGGACTGCGCCCGCTGTCCGAAGAAGCACGCATGCGACGAGATCGCGATGGTGCGGACGACATGGGGGTGAGGGGGGCGCCTCCTGGCCGACTCGATCGTTCACAGAGCCGGCCGAGTTCCCCCGCCGCCCGCTGCGCGGGCACCTCCCCCGGAAAGCGGGAGGAGAATTGAAGAGTCGATTCCGCTCCCCCGTCTCCGGGGGAGCTGTCGCCGAAGGCGACCGAGGGGGCTTCATCGCCGACTCGGTGCCACGCGAATCCAACGTGTCCTGCTCTCGCCGAAGGCCCCATGCACACCACACCTCACGCCGCTCGAACCCTGACGTTTCCCGCGCGGTGGCCGTCCGGCATCCGCGCCGCCGCGACCCGGGTCGGGATCCGGTCGCTTCCGGGTGACGACCTCGTCGTGTTCGTCGCCGACGAGGGGGCGACCGCCGCGGCGGTGTTCACCCGCAACCGCTTCGCCGCGGCACCGATCGAGGTGTCTCGGGCGCATCTCGCCGCTTCGGGCGGCGGGTTCCGCGGGCTGCTCATCAACGCGGGGTGTGCGAACGCCGCGACCGGAGCGCGAGGGCGGGCGGACGCGGAACGCAGCGTCGCGGTGCTCGCCGACGCGATCGGCGCGTCGCCCGCGTCGGTACTCGTCAACTCGACCGGCGTGATCGGCGTGCATCTCCCGATCGACGCCATGACCGCGGCGATTCCCGGGGTCGCCGAGGCCGCGGGATCCGACGGCGTCGAGTCGATCGCCCGCGCGATCATGACCACCGACTCGGCGCCGAAGGCCGTCGAGCGCACCGTGCCCGCCGCCGACGGCGGCACGATCCGCATCGTCGGGATCGCGAAAGGCTCGGGCATGATCCACCCGAACATGGCCACCATGATCGGGGTCATGACGACCGACGCGGCCCTCGATGCGGCCACGCTCGACGGCGTGCTGCGCCGGGCCGTGGACGGCTCGTTCAACCGCGTCAGCGTGGACGGCGACACCTCGACCAACGACGCGGTCTTCGCGATCGCCGCTGGCACCGCGGGCGAACCCGCGGACCTGGCGGCGTTCGAGGCGGCGGTCGCCGATGCCTGTCTCGACCTCGCGAGGATGATCGTCGCGGACGGCGAGGGAGCGTCGCGGATCCTGGTCGTCGAAGCCGAGGGGGCGGCGTCGCCCGAGGATGCCCGCGAGGTGGCATGGACGGTCGGCAGCAGCCTGCTGGTGCGGACCGCGGTCGCCGGGGGAGATCCGAACTGGGGCCGGATCATCGCGGCGCTCGGCCGGACCGAGGCGACCTTCGACCCGGGCGAGGTCGTGGTGTCCGCGGGCGAGGTCGTCCTCTTCCGCGACGGCGGCCCGACCGGTCTGGATGCCGGGGCGGCGTTCGCGGCGGAAGAGGTCGTCCTGCGCATCGACCTTGGGGCCGGTCCCCACGCCGACCGCCACCTGACCTGCGATCTCACCGCCGAGTACGTCCACATCAACGCCGACTACACCACCTGAGCCCCCTCGGCCCTGTCTCGCGGGTCGGCAGAAAAGCGGGACAGGCGACATTTTCCCCAGAGACGCGGGACAGGCGACGTTTTCCGGGGGGATGCGCCAGAATCCGCTGGTACGGCGGTGATGACGAACCATGACCGCCCAAGATTGTCCGAAATTGTCGCCTGTCCCCATTTTTTTCGTGAGCCCGGGCCTTGCCTCGCGGATTGACCGAAAACCGGGGTGGAAGAAAAGCGGGACAGGCGACATTTTCCGCGGGATGCGCTCGAATCCGCTGGTACGGCGGTGATTACGAACCATGACGGCCCGAAATTGTCGCCTGTCCCCATTTTTTTCGACGGTGGAAGTTGAGACTGGGTCGCAGTAGAATCTCGCCTTCGCCTGTTCGGCCCTCGGAGTGCCCGATGCCCGCGTCCGATCCTCGAACCGACCCGACCACCACCCCGGACTCTCCGGTCGGGACGCCGTCGGTCACGATCGAGGTCGCCTCCGAGTCGAGCCTGCCGCTCACGCTCTGCCCGGCCGGGTGCCGGGCCACCATCCACCTCGATGAACTCGACGCCTCGGATCGAGCCATGCTCGAGGCGATGGGCATGGAGCACGGCGGCGAGGTCGAGATCTGTCAG
>JAUIHC010000469.1 GCA_030432455.1 Phycisphaerae bacterium
GTCGCCGACGGACACGGCGCCCGACGGCCTCACGCTCCACGAGGGAGCCGCGTCAGGCGGACACGGCCTTCGCGGCGGCATCGCCCACCCGCAGGAGCTCGTGCCGGGTGTTCCAGCGCTTCTCCGCAAGGACGAGCTGCATGCCGGTGCGTCCCTCCACGTTGACCACGAGCGGTCCCTGGAGGTTCGCGGTGAGCAGGTCCTCGCGCTTGTTGACGATGACCAGCACCTGGGCATCCTCGAACTGCGCGAGGCCGAGCTCCTCCATCTGATCCTTGCGGATGTTGGCCTGGAAGTCGGGCACCCACAGCGACGGGTCGGTCACGACGAACGCGAGGTCCGGCGCCTCCGTGGACTGCAGCCAGAAGAAGACCCCCTGCTCGTCCGGCTGGAGCAGGACGAAGCTGGTGTAGCTCGAAAAGCCGAGCAGCCCGGTCGGGAAGGTGATGACACGATCGTCCGCGATCTCGACGGTGCCGAAACGAGTGGTCTCGAGGTTCATCCGAACGCTCCAGGTCCACCGACCTCCAGTCCTTGGTTCCCACCGGATCCATCCGGCTCGGGACCTCCTGTCCTCGGTGCCCTCCGGTCGGTGAAGAGGGCCCTCGGTGCGGACGCATCCGGCGTCCGGCGTTGTCGTCGCTACCGGAGGAAGTCCAGCAGCGTGAGACTCGTGATCCGGCCGGCCGTGGAGAGGCCGGCCTGCAGCTGCTGCTGCAGCTGGCTGAAGCGGATCGCCGCGGCGGTGACGTCCAGATCCTGGAGCGTCGACTTGAGCGAGAGATCCTGCACCTTGAGGTCCTCCTCGCGGGCCGTGGCGGCCTCGACCCGCTGGGCCCGGACGCCCACCTCGGCACGAGCCTCGGCGGCGCGGGCGATGTCCGCTTCCAATCGCTCGGTGGCAAAGGCGATGCCAGAATCGTCATCCGCCAGCAACGCGTCCCGAAGGGCGATCAGGTGCGCGAAGACGCCGTCCACGGCCACGCTTGCGCGGTCCTCGCCCGCAAGAGTTGCGCCGGCGGACTCGCCCAGAATTCCGAGATCCCGGGCCGCGGTGCTGTTGTTCCGGGCGGTGACCGAGATCGGGTCGGTCCCGGCGGTCGCGTCGCGGAGAGCGATGCCGTTGCCGTCGTCCACGAGCCCGACATCGAATTCCGCGGGCACCAAGATTCCCGCCGCCGACGCGGCGGCCTCGATGGCGTCGACGACGTCCTGAACGGTCTCCGCCCCGACGAGGTCGACGTCGAAGGTCCGACCGTCGTGCAGGCCGACCGTGAAGTCGACGTCACGGGTCGGATCGGCAAGCCCGGTCAGCGGGTCCACCCCGCCGGTGACGATGCCGACCCCCTCCCCGTCGTTGAAGTCGGCGAGCCGGGTCACGCTCGACAGCGACCGGATCCCGAGGTCGGTCGCGGTCGAGCCGCCCGAGACCTCGGAGATCGACATCGAGCCGCCGGAGAGCTCGTTGCGGACCGCGAGTCGTCGACCGTCGTCACCAAGCTCGACGCGGACGCCGAGATTCAGTTCGTCGATCGCATTGCGAAGATCCTGCAGGGTCTCGACCCCCGAGAGATCGACTTCGCGGTCCTGACCGGCGTTGGAGATCCGGATCGTGCCGAGCGGCGCGGTGACGCCGTCGAGCGCCGTGATCGGCGTGGTCCAGACGAGCCGGGGATCCAGATCACCGCCCACGGTCGCCGCCCCGCCCGGGAAGGTCGTGTCGAGACCCAGATCCGCGGCGGTCGTCCCGTCGGCATCCGCGATCGTCACCGTGATGCCGGCGGAGGGCGTGATCCGGAATCGATCGCCGGTCGCGGGGTCGAGATCGACGGTCGCTCCGGGATCGACGCTCCGGATGCCCGCCTCGACGCGGCTCCGCACGTCCTCGACGGTCTCCGCGTCGCCGAGATCGACCTCGACCGCGGTGCCGTTCACGGTGACCGTGACCACGCCGGGGGCGATCCCGAGACCGCGGGCTCCCCGAAGGTCGGCGAGCCGAGTCGCCGCGATCGCGTCGGGATCGAGGTCCCGGTCGCCTTCGAGCCGGGCGCTGACCGCCCCGAACGCCCGCTCCCCCGACATCGTGATCGGGGTCGAAGGGCCGAGCCCGATGTCGGTCCGGGCGCCGTCGCCGGACCCCGCGTAGCGGATGCCGCCGAGGATCCCCTCGAAGGGCACGGCGCCCACCGCGCTGCCGCCGAAGAGCTGGAGCCCGCGATGATCGCGGTTGCCGATGCCCTGCATGCTCTGCAGGATCGAGTCGATCACCAGGGCCTGGTTGCGGCGGGTGTCCGCGTCGCTGCCGACCCCGATCTGCGAGAGCCCGACGCCCTTGGCTTCGAGCAGAAGTTCGTTGACGTCCCCGAGGGCGGCGTCGAGCGTGCCGAGCACCGCCGATGCCTCCGAGAGATTCCGAAGTCGCTGGTCTCGTCGCTCCAGCACGTCGTCGAGCACCGCGACGGTGCCGGCGCCGACCGGATTCTCGCTCGGCCGCACGAGCTCCTTGCCGGTGGCGAGCTTGACCTGCAGGGAAAGCAGATCGTTGTTGCTCCGCG
>JAUIHC010000470.1 GCA_030432455.1 Phycisphaerae bacterium
CGGCGAAGGACTTCCTCATCGAGAAGGGCTACAACCCCGACTTCGGTGCCCGTCCGCTGCGTCGCGCCCTCTCGACCTACATCGAGGATCCGCTCGCCGAGAACCTGCTCTCCGGCGAGTTCCAGGAAGGCGATGCGATCAAGGTCACCCGCAAGGAGGACCAGGATCACCTCACCTTCGACGCGAGCCGCTCGGGCGGCGGCGGAGGCGGTGACGAGGACGGCGGCGATGGTGGCGACGACGCCCCGACGCCGGATCCGGCGGGTGCCGCCTCGGCCTGAGTCCGACCGAACGATCGTTCCTGAATCACACCCACGGGCCGTCTCCAGTCGGAGACGGCCCGTGTCGTGCGCCCGATCGGCAATCGATGCGTACCGACGGTCGTTGAGGATGTGCGATGCGGACGCCGCATGCCCGAGAGCACCGGAGGGGGCGGACGCCCCATTCGTCATGCAGTCCCGGTTGCTCGATGATGTGAACGAGGCTCCGAATCCGAAGGAGAGTTGACGCACGAACTCTCCAGCGGGCGGATTCGCCCGACCGATCGAGATCCCAGACTGAAAGAGGCCGGCCCGCGAGGGATTGAGTTCACGGCCTCCCCCGCCCGGAACCCGCATGATCACTCCGAAGACCAGCCTCTCCCCGACACCGACCGGCAGCGCCGGTTGGGTCGGTCGGCTCGATCGGATCGACCGGGGCAACCGGGTCAACAGGATCAACAGGATCAACAGGATCATGGCCGGACTCGGGGTCATGACCGTGATCGCCGTCGGCCTCGCGATCTCGCCGGCCGCCACCAACGCCGCTCACGAGTGGTCCCGCGCCACCGGCCTCTCGGAACCACCCCCGGCGACCATGGCCGAGGGCCCTCGTCGGTCTCGCCCCGAGACCCGACCCGTGTCGCGTCCCGTCCCGTCGATCGACCGTTCCGAGCCCCTCCGCGTCGAGCCGGTCGCGGTGCAACGCCCCGCCGACCGACCGGCGCTCGCCCGCCGAGTGATCTCGCGTCTCATGGCGCGTGCCCGATCGGGACTGGAACGCCTCGCCGGCGGCGTGGTCGTGACCTCCGCCGCTCGCTGAGTCGATCCCGCGATCAGCGGATCCCGGCGAGCCCCATCCCCTGCCGATCCATCACCACGAGGACCTCGCGGAACTTGAACTGCGAGGCGAGCTGCGGCGAGAACCGCACCCGCACCGAGGCGTCGGGCAACCGATCGACGACGACATCGGAGCCGCCGTAGTAGCCGAAGCTCATGCGGTTGAGCGTCATCATGAGCTCCGATCGGTTCTTCACGCACCAGGCGACGAAGTCCTCGTAGCTCCCGCCCGCGGCTTCCCACTGCCGACGCGAGGACTCGCAGACCACCTGACTCCAGAGGGCCTCGTACTCCTGCTGGCGGAGACAGGTCATGACGTTGCCGATGACGTGCTCGGGGAGGATCGCGCGATACGTCACCGAGCCGTCGTCGGCGACCTCGCGGGCCTGAAACGCCTTGGCCGGCTCGGGCTCCATCGCCTCGGGCGGGATCGGACGGCCGTCCTTCCATGCCTCGAGTCGGAGCCTCGCCCGCTCGCGACGAGCCGCCTCCTCCCGCGCCGCGGACCGGGCATCGGTCGCCGCCTGCTCGCTGGGCAGCGGCCCGTCCTCGACGAAGACGACCCGCGTGCCGTCCGGGGCGACGAACTGAGACTCGAGGTCGTTCTCGCTCGCAAGCTTGTAGAAGCCGGGACGGCGGTGATACTCGGTCACCACCTCGGTGCAACCCGCGACCGCGGCGGCCGAGGCCAGAAGCATCCGCACCATCGATCCTGCCGCTCGGCTCGACCCGCTCACGGCACCCGCACCTCGACCGGATCGCTCGCCGATGATCGATCCGCCCGGATCTCCGACTCCCCACCGACCGGCGACCGCCGCGGGATGTCGTCGCCGCGACGCCAGACGAATCGGGCGAGGGCGGACGCCTCGGCCTCGGGATGATCGCGGCGACGATGCGTGCCCCGGCTCTCCGTCCGCTCGATCGCCCCGCGGATGACGAGCCTCGCGGCGAGCAGCATGCCCTGCATCTCCCAGCCCTCGGCATCGTCGAAGGTCTTGTCCAGGCAGTACCGCCCCCAGAAGTCCACCATCTCCAGAGCGTCCCGCAGCTTGCCACCGTCCCTCATGATCCCGACATTCCGCCACATCGCGCTGCGAAGGCTCGCCCGGACATCGACGAGGTCGAGTTCGCCCGCCCGACGCTGCGGGGCCTCGGCGACCAGTCGCGGACGTCGCCCCGCGTCGTCGCACGCCGCCGCCCGCCGCCCCGCGCGGGCGCCGAAGACGAGTCCCTCCAGCAGCGAGTTGCTCGCGAGTCGATTCGCCCCGTGGATGCCGGTCGCGGCCGCCTCGCCCGCGGCGTGCAGTCCGGGGACGGAGGTCGCGCCATCGACGTCCACCCGCACCCCGCCGATCGTGTAGTGCGCCGCCGGGTGGATCGGAATCGGCATGGTGTCGGGATCGATCTCGAACTCGGCGAGCCGCGCCGCGAGCGTCGGGAACCGGGCGGCGA
>JAUIHC010000471.1 GCA_030432455.1 Phycisphaerae bacterium
AGGCCGTGGCCCGCGTGCACGACTTCGACTTCGCCGATCGCCATCGCTTCGACTACGGCCGCACGCTCGGCATCGACCATCTCATCTGCCCCGAGTTCAGTGCCGCGATGGCGATCGCGCAGAACATCCGGAACCCGACCGCGATGGCGGTCGAGTCGTTCGCGCGGGGCCAGGTCGAGATGCAGCAGTTCGAGGTCGCCAAGGGCTGTCCCGCGAGCGGGCGTCCGCTCGCGGACGTCTCGATGCCGCAGGGGGCGCGTCTCGCCGCGATCATCCGCGACGGCGTGGTCGCCATTCCCGACTCCTCCTCGGTCGTGCAGCCGGGCGACGAGATCGTGCTGGTGGCCGACGCGCCGGTCTTCGACGCGGCCCGCACCGTGTTCCGCGAGGACCCGCGGTCGCGTCGATCCGTCGTGATCCAAGGCGGCACGCCGATGGCCGAGTGGGTCTGCCGCACCCTTCGCGGACGCCCGTTCAACATCCGACTCTTCGAGCGGGACCGCGCGGTCGCCGAGCGGCTCGCCGCGGAACTCGACTGGACCACCGTGCTTCACAGCGATGTGACCGACGCCGCGGTCTTCGCCGAGGAACGGATCGCCGAGGCGGACCACTTCGTCGCGCTCCTCGACGACGACGAGGCGAACATCATCGGTGGCGTGCTCGCGAAGCTCCGCGGCGTGGACACCGTCACCGTGGTCGTGCAGCGTTCGACGTATCTCGACTCGGTGTATGCGATCGGTCTCGACCGCGCCTACAGCCCGCGGACGGTCGCCGCCCGCCAGATCGAGGAGGCTCTCGACACGCGGCCGGTCCGCACGATCGCGACGCTCTCGGACGGCAGCGTGTCGGTCTTCCGCGTCCGGGTCGGTCCGCACACGGAGCTGATCGGGAAGCGACTGCGGACCGTGAAGCTCACCCCCGACTGGACCCTCATCGCGGTGCAGCGGGGCGACGCGACCCGCGTTCCGCACGCCGACGACGAACTGGCGATCGGCGACGAGGTGCTGGTGCTCGGGCGGACGGAACACGAGTCGAGGCTCGCGGAGCTCTTCGATGCCCGGTGAACGCCCGGCCGGGACGGCGCCGAGGCGGGAGGCGCTCGGATGAACTTTCCGATCGTGGTGCGGCAGATCGGCCGCTTTCTCATGGTCATGTCGGCGCTGCTCGGCGTCCATGCGGTGGTCGCGGCGGCACACTGGTGGTGGGGCGATCCGCTGGAGGAACCTGCGGTCTGGGCGTTCGTCGCCGCGGCCGCGGCCGCCTTCGGAATCGGACTGCTCGCGTCGGTGTCGAACCGGGCCGCGCCCCGCGAGATCCGCCGCCGCGAGGCATGCCTGCTCGTGGTGCTGACCTGGCTGCTGGGGGCGGTGGTCGCGGCGATCCCGTTCCGGGCGTGGTCGGCGTTCTGTGCCGGTCCCGAGGCGCAACTGCTCGACGGCTTCGCGAATCCGTTCTTCGAGGCGATGAGCGGACTCACGACCTGCGGGGCGACGATCATCCTCGACGTCGAGGCGCTGCCCGCGAGCATCCTGCTCTGGCGTTCGACCATCCAGTGGATCGGGGGACTGGGCGTCGTGGTGCTCTTCGTGGCGGTGCTGCCCTCGCTCGGCACCGGCGGGAAGCGGATGTTCCTCACCGAATCGACCGGCCCGACCCCCGAGGGGATCCGTCCGCACGCTCAGGAGACCGCCCGCACCCTCTGGGCGGTCTACCTCGGGCTGACGGTCGCGGAGATCGTGGCCCTGCTCATCTGCGGCATGACGCCCTTCGAGGCGGTCTGCCACGCCTTCACCACGGTGAGCACCGGCGGATTCTCCACCCGCAACGCCAGTATCGCGGCGTTCGACTCGGTGGCGATCGAGATCGTGATCACGGTCTTCATGCTGCTCAGCGGCGTCGGCTTCTCGCTGTACTACCTCGCGGTCCGGGGGCGATACCACTCGATCTGGCGAAGTCCCGAACTCCGGCTCTACATCTCGATCGCCGCGGTGATCACGGTCGCGTGCACGCTCACGCTGTGGATCGCGGGGCTCGCCGGGGCGGCCACGACGATCCCGGTCATCGGCGGCGGAGAGGCGCCGGCCTCCATCGCCGAGTCGCTCCGCTACTCGGCGTTCACCACGGTGAGCATCCTGACCACGACCGGGTACGGCACCGCGGTCTTCGAGGAATGGCCGGGGCTCGCGCTGGTCTGCCTCATGGCGATCATCCTCGTCGGGGGCATGGCGGGATCGACCGCGGGCGGCATGAAGATCATCCGGGTCTGGATCGCGGGGCGGCTCATGCTGCTCGAGATCGAGCGGGAGTTCCGCCCCGACGTGGTGCGCCCGCTCAAGGTCGGGCGGTCGATCATCTCGCCGGAGGTCCGCAGCGCCGCGATCGTCTTCGTGCTCTTCACGCTCACGCTCGTCGGGATCGGCGCGGGTCTCCTGAAGATCTTCGAGGGGACCGACGGCATCGATCTGACCACCGCGCTCAGCGCGACCGCCAGCGCGATCGCGAACGTCGGCCCGGGACTCGGTCGAGTCGGCAGCGACGACA
>JAUIHC010000472.1 GCA_030432455.1 Phycisphaerae bacterium
GTCGCCTGGACGATCGCCAACCCGACCGCGTTCCCGATCGAGATCGAACTCGTTCCCGGCTCGGCGGATCTGCGATGGTCGTTCCGACCCGACCATGTGCACGCGTCGCTCGACCCGGGCGAGACGAGGACCGTGGAGTTCTCGGCGACCCGCCCCGCGGCCGCACTCGCCGAGCCGTGGCGCGAACCGGTCGTGACGCTCTCCTGCGATCTGCGTGGTCCGGCCCGCCGATACCCGCTGGTTCCACGATCGATGCCCTTCCCGCTCCAGCCGGGATTCGCCCCCGCGGACGCCGGGGCGCCGCGGCCGCCCGGATCCATGGACTTCGACGGCATCGACGATGCGGTGATCGTGGCCCCGGACGCGTGCGAGGTGCCGGACGGCCCGTTCACCGTGGAGGCGTGGTTCCTCGGACATGACTTCGCCGGTCGCCGCGGGCTGGCGACCCGGACCGAGAGCAGCGAGTTCGGGCTCTTCGTGAGCGACGGCCGTCCCGAGTTCAGCGTGCACCTCGACGGCCGCTACGCCACCGCCGGACCGGGCGATGCGGTGCTCGCGCCGGGTGAGCATCATCACCTCGCCGGGGTGTTCGACGGTCGCGAAGTCCGGCTGTACCTCGACGGTCGGCTGGTCTCCGCGCGGCCCGCCGCCGGAACGCGGACCCGGAACACGCTGCCGTTCATCATCGCCGCCGACGTCGATCGACAGGGCCGGCCGATGTCCTTCTTCGACGGCGAGATCGACGCGGTGCGGATCTCCGGAGTCGCCCGCTACGAGGGAACCGCCTTCGATCCGGTCCATCACCCCGCCCTCGACGAGAAGACGCTGCTCCTGCTCGACCTCTCGCGCCGGATCGGTCCGTGGACGCCCGACGCGTCGCCGCACGGGGCCCACGGGCGGGTGGTCGGCGACCCCCGGATCGTCGCGACGGACTGAATCGGATCCCTTGCCCGGACGGCTCGCGGCGACTGTGCCAGAATGTCCGCGTGATGTCCCTCCACCGCCAGTCCGAACGACCCTCCTCGATCGCGTGCGACATCGTCGTGGTCGGCGACGGAATGCTCGGTCTGGCGATCGCGCTCGCGTGCCGCGATCGGGCGGCGGATGCGAGGGTCGTCGTCGTCGGCCCGCCGTCCCGACCCGGGGCCGCCTCGCCGGCGGCCGCCGCGATGCTCACCGCGTTCGCCGAGGTCGAGCCGGGCACGCTCCGGCACGCCGGTCGTCGCGCGAAGTTCGACCTGGCCCGCCGCTCGGTGCCCCGCTGGCCCGCGTGGATCGCGGCGTTCGCGGATCGGGCGGGAGTGCCGACCCCGGCGCTCACATCCGGCACCGTGGTCACCGCGACCGATCCAGCGATCGACGGACCCGTCCTCGCGGCGATCGCGGCGGCGGCCGAGGAACACGGCGTGCCGTTCGACTCGCTCGAACTCCGCGACGTTCCGGGCCTTCGTCCGCGGCGCACGCCGCCGGAAGCTCCCGCCATCCGCATCCCCGGGGAAGGCGCCGTCGATCCGATCCAGGTGCTCGACGTGCTCGACCGGGCCGCCGCGGCCGCCGGCATCGAACGGGTCGCCGGACGAGCGATCGATCTCGACGAGCAGGTCGTCGCCATCGATGACGGCACCCGGATCCGAAGTCCGCAGGTCATCCTGGCCGCGGGCGCCGCCACCTCGACGCTGTTGGACACGCATCCCCGACTCCGCGACCGCCTCCCCCGGATCCGCTTCGGTACCGGGGTCGGCATCCGGGCGACGACTCCGCCCGACGTGGTGGTGCCGAACGAGGTGGTTCGCACGCCGAATCGCCGGGACGGGCACGGTGTGTACTTCGCCCCGCACGGGCACGGCCGGTTCTACATCGGGGCGACCTGCGAGATCTCGGACGAGCCGGTCGAGACCCCGCGGATCGCGGCGCTGCGACGCATCCTCGATGCCGCGATGGACGATCTCTCGCAGGAACTCGGCCGAGCCACGTGTCAACCCGTACTCGGGCATCGTCCGACCACCGACGACGGTCTTCCTCTGCTGGGGCGTGCGACCGACTCGATCTGGATCGCGAGCGGCACGCATCGGGACGGCTTCGTGTCGGCGCCCGAGATCGCGGATCGCCTGGCCTCGGACCTGCTGACCGGCACGACCACCCTGCCCGTCGAGCTGCGTCCCGATCGCATGCCGTTCCCGATCGGCCGGGGTCCCGACGCGTGAATCGGACGCTGTCGATCTCCGGTCACCGGCGCGGCCTCCACGAGATCACGCATCAGGTGGCCGCCGTGGTCCGCGATGCCGGTCTCGACGAGGCGCTCTGCACGGTGTTCGTGCAGCACACCTCCGCGGGCGTCTGCATTCAGGAGAACGCCGATCCCTCCGCCCGTCGCGACATGGAGGCGTGGCTCGACCGGATCGCGCCTGAGAACGAACCGTGGTACACGCACGTGGACGAGGGTCCCGACGACATGCCGAGCCATCTCAAGGCGATCCTGACCGGCACCGCGGTGTCGATTCCGGTCGTCGGCGGTCGGCTCGCCCT
>JAUIHC010000473.1 GCA_030432455.1 Phycisphaerae bacterium
CCGCCTCGTCGTCGCCGGCCAGCAGGTCCACGAGGCTCGTCTCGCGGCCGTCGTCCGACCCGATCGGGGTCGAGAGGCTCACCGCAGCGCGACGGCGTCGGCGACGGTGGAAGTCGCGGGCCTTGTTCGCGGCGATGGTGTAGAGCCAGGGCTTGAATCGACGGGACGCGTCGAAACTCTCCGCGGAGAGATGGACCTGCAGGAACGCATCCTGGAAGGCGTCGTCCGCGGCGGCCCGGGAGCCGAGGAACCGCTGCAGGAAGCCGATCAGATCGTTCCGATACCGCTCGACGAGGGCCGTGAAGGCCGCAGGGTCGCCGTTTCGGTAGGCGACGAGCAGCTGTTCGTCGGTCCGGCCGGGCATGGTGGGGTCGGTCACGGTCTCGGTCGCCTCTGAACCAGCCATGGATCCGATCGCGGATCCGGGGGCCGCGACGGCCTCGGCGGGCCGGCGGACGGGTCGTCGGAGGATACCGGAATCACGGGTCGGCCTCCCCTGCGGTCGTCCTTCGGGCATCAGTCCGCGGAGTTCCGCGACGAGCCGATCGAGGGCCGAGTGGGGCAGGGGGAAGGCGGTCATGGGGCGTGGGTACGGCGCGAGCCCCGGGGAGGATCGCGCGAATCCTGCGGAATCCGCACGGCGTGCCGGACCCGAGCATGGTCGCCTTCGCACGCGGCTCTCGGACCTCGCCGCGAGCCCGGTACCATCCCCGGTCCGTCGCCGGATCGCCGGCGGCTCGAATCTCACGGGAGTCCCCATGCCGGTTCCGGTCTCGCAGATGTGGACGGTCGCCAGTTACGTGCTCGGCCAGCGGCTCCGAGGTCGGAAGCGGTATCCGCTCGTCCTGATGCTGGAGCCGCTCTTCCGGTGCAATCTCGCCTGCGCCGGCTGCGGCAAGATCCAGTACCCGGCCCACATCCTGAAGACCCAGCTCTCGGTCGAGGAGTGCCTCAGGGCGGTGGACGAGTGCGGGGCTCCGATGGTCTCGATCCCGGGTGGCGAGCCACTCCTGCACGACGGCATGCCCGAACTCGTCCGTGAGCTCGTGAAGCGCCGCAAGTACATCTATCTCTGCACCAACGCCCTGTTGCTCAAGGAGAAACTCGAGGCGGGGTGGTTCGAGCCGAGCAAGTACCTCTCCTTCAGCGTCCACATGGACGGGCTGCAGGAGCACCACGACTTCGCGGTCTGCCGCGAAGGAACCTACGAGAAGGCGATCGCGGGCATCCGCATGGCCGTCGAGCGGGGCTTCCGGGTCACGACCAACACCACCCTGTTCGACGGCGCCGACCCCAACGCGGTCCGGGGGTTCTTCGACGAGATGATGGAGGTCGGCGTCGAGGGCATGATGGTCTCGCCCGGCTACGCGTACGACAAGGCGCCCGATCAGTCGGGCTTCCTGAAGCGGAAGTCCACCAACGACCTCTTCGAGATGATCCTCTCGAACCGGAAGAAGGGATGGCGATTCAACCAGTCGCCGCTCTTCCTCGAGTTCCTCATGGGCCGTCGCGACTTCGAGTGCACGCCGTGGGGCAATCCCACCTTCAACATGTTCGGCTGGCAGAAGCCCTGCTACCTCCTGCAGGAGGGCTACGTGGACTCCTTCGCGGAGCTCATGGAGTCGACCGAGTGGGACCGCTACGGCGTCGCCAGCGGCAATCCGAAGTGCGCCAACTGCATGGTGCACTGCGGCTACGAGCCGACCGCGGTGGACTTCACCTTCAGCGGCGTCCGCGGGATCTGGGCGAACATCAAGGCGATGGTCTTCAACACCTACGCGAACCCCGGGGCCGCGACGCGTCTCGACGAGGAGAAGGCGAAGCCGCACGGTCCGATGCAGCACCTCGTGCAGCTCGGTTTCGCGGTGGATGTGAAGCCCGACGGCACGACGCAGGTCGTCCGACGCGAGCAGGACGAGGCCGCGGCGTGAGCGTCGCCGTCGAACTCGCGGCCCGGCAGCTCGACGCCTACAACGCGGGCGATCTCGACGCCTTCTGTCGGTGCTATCACGCGGAGGTCGAGGTCTGGAACGATCGCGAGCCCGCATGCCGGGGCATCGACGCCTTCCGGGCGCGGTACCGCGATCTCTTCGAGCGATGGGCGTTCGGGGCCACGGTCTCCGAGCGGGTCGCCCTCGGCGACCACGCAGTCGATCTCGAGCACTGGTGGCGGGTGAACCCGGAGACGGGCGAGCGGACGGAGGGCGATCTCCTCGTCCGCTACACGGTCCGGGAGGGGCTGATCGGCGTCGCCCAGTTCCTCCGGGGCTGACGCGGGCGTGCGTCGTGCACAACCTGCCGAATCCGGCCTCGGGCCCGGTCGGGAGATGAAGATGCCGTCATGCCCTTCATCCGTGGATCCGTGACCTACGCCCGCTTCCGTCTCGGCGGCGATGCGCCCGCCCGCATCGACGAGACCGTCCTCGACGCCCTCAAGGCGGGGAGGCTCTCGCCGACGGTCGGGGTTCCCGTCGAGGTCGAGACCGGATGGACCGCCGGTGAGCACATCCTCGACCACGAC
>JAUIHC010000474.1 GCA_030432455.1 Phycisphaerae bacterium
CCAGCGCCTGGGCGGCGGTCTCGATGTCCGGTGGGGTGATGACATCGCCGCGGGCGTAGATCACCTCGCCAGCCGGATGCGTCACCTCGACCGCCGCGATCCGCGCCGCCGCCAGATCCGCGGCTTCGAGGGTGGCGTCCTGTGCGAAGAGAATGGTGGGCGCGGGGCGGGTCACGATCGCGGCGGCGACGATCTCCGCCGCGTCACGCGGAAACCCGGCGAATCGGGCGACGCGGACCACCGAGGAACGGACCGAGCCCCGCAGGTCGTCGGCCACCAGATCGATCGCCCGCGTGAGTTCGAACGACTCCACGGGTTCGGTCCGATCCGTCGTCGCGGCCTCGTCGCCGGAGCCACCCTCGGTGGCGTCGGCCGCGGGCTCGATCGCCGCGGCGTCCTCGGTCGGGGCCGGGGTCGCGTTGGCGGGGCGGGGTCTGATCGGGGGCATGACCATCCGGCTTGCGACGGTCGAGAACTTCTGGAACTCCTGGGGTTCGAGCAGGGGCTCGTCGCGCCAGAGCGCCCGGATGAACTCCTCGGTCCACTCCCGCCACGACGCGGTCGGGTCGGGACCCTCGGTGCCCGCATATCGCTGGAGGATGGAGAGCGACGCGTCGGTCAGTTCGAACCGCTCCTGCAGCTCGGGATCCACGTCGTCGAGGACCAGCACCGAACGCACCGCCACCGGAAGACCGGCGATCTTCGCCCGAAGTTCGTCCAGGACCGTGGCGTCGGCGCGGTAGTAGCGGGGAGCGATGCGGCGGGCCTCGGCCTGGCGTCGCTCGGTCTCCGGGATGTCGAGCACGCTGAACGATCGAAGATTGACGAGGCTGTCGGTGGCGACCTGCCCGACCCACACCCTCGGCTGGGTCCGTCCCCAGGCCACGATCAGGGTGATCGCACAGGCTGCGAGCACCACCGCGATCGCCCCGTTGAGGAACAGCGGCTGCCGGACGATCTCCGCGATCGTCGGCTGCTTCGGTCGCAGCGCGGCCGCGATCCGGCTGCGACGCGACTGACGAGGTCGAAGGAATGACGGAAGCAGGGCGATGGCTGGAGCGCTCCGAGGAGGTCCGGAATGCCGAGACGGGCCGCCGACGAACGGTGACCACTGTAGCCGCGGGTCGGGGCCCGGCCTCCCCGAGGTCCGGGAATCCACCCGCGGTCCGGCCGGGGACCCGGTAGGATCGACCGCGTGCACGACCGAGAACACTCGAATCTCCGGGATCGCTCCTCGGCCTCTCGACCGGGAGCGATGGCGTGGGGCGTCGGGGCGGTGTGGCTGCTGATCACCGCGAGCACGCTCCCGGGCTGCGGGTCGTCCGAGCGTCCGCCGGCGGCTGCGTCCAACGAGGTCTTCCCGGGCGGAGAGTCGACGGCGATCGACGACCGATGGGCGTCGGTCGTGCTCGACGCGACGCAGCGGGCCGAGGTCCGCGAGATCCTCGGGGAGGCGGCCGAGGATCCCGGCGAGGTTCGACCGCTTCGGCCCGCGGCGTTCGGCGTCCGGTTCGAGGACATCCCCAACGCGATGCTGAACGCGGCCCCGATGGTCGAGATGGCGATCCTGCGGAGCGAGCACCTCGACCCGTCCATCGAGTTCGACATCCGCGACTCGAAGGGGCGATCGGTCGAGATCGCGGTGCGCTGCCGACCCCGGGGGCCTCTGGCGTCGATCGACTACCGCGTTCCCGGCGCGGATGTGGCCCGCGAGCGAGCCGAGCTGCTGGACGCGGTCACCCGGGTGCTGGCGGAGCGTCCGAATCCATCCGATCCCGAGGAGCTTGCGGGGCCGATCACGCAGGTCCTGGCCGAACACGGGGCGAGGGTGCTCGGTCACCAGACGAGTCCCGAGCGATACCGCTACACGATGCTCATGCTCGATGAACAGGAGGCGGTCATCGAGATCCGGCGCGAACCGGCTCCCGCGATCGTCTCGTGGACCGCGACCGCGGGCACGTTCCCCCGACCCGAGATCGCCCGCGGTCTCGGCGAGACGTTCATGGAGTGCCTGCGGGCGTGGGGCGCGGTGCCGGCGCCGTCAGCGGAGGAGTGACTCGATCGCCGCGGCGGTCCGCAGCAGCGTGGTCTCCGCGAACGCGGGGGCCTGCAGGTGCACGCCGACCGGAAGCAGGAGGCCGTCGTCCTCCGCGACGCCCGCGGGCAGCGAAAGCGCGGGCAGTCCCGCGATGTTCGCGTTCACGGTGTAGACATCGTTGAGGTACATCGACACCGGGTCGAGTTCGGCCCCGACCGGGAAGGCGGGGGTCGGCGTCGTCGGCCCGAGCAGGACATCGCACGACTCGAACGCCGCGTCGAACTCCCGCTTGATGAGGCGCCGCACCTGAAGGGCCCGCTTGTAGTACGCGTCGTAGTAGCCGGCGCTCAGCACGTAGGTGCCCAGCATGATGCGGCGCCGGACTTCGGGGCCGAATCCCTCGGTCCGGGTGCGGGCGTAGAGATCATCGAGTCCCTCGCCGGGCCGACTCTCGGCGCGGTGGCCGTATCGGATGCCGTCGT
>JAUIHC010000475.1 GCA_030432455.1 Phycisphaerae bacterium
CCGATCGCTCGCCCGCTCTCGCCGATCGTCAGGGGCACGGCCCCCAGGCGACCAGCAGCAGGCCGAGATCCGCACCGTCCACGATTCCGTTGTCATCGAGGTCCTCGGGGCAGTTGCCGCCCTTCGGACAGTCGGTGCCGAGTCGGACCAGCAGCAATCCCAGATCCGCACCGCCGACGACGCCGTCGCCGTCGAGGTCGGCGGGGCAGGGGCTCGGCGGATCGCCCCCGACCTCGTTGCCGCCAAGGTCGGTCCAGCGACCCGCGATGTCGTCGGGTTCGTTGCCCCGAACGATGCAGTCGAGGAGCGAGACGGTGATCCCGTCGATGTAGACGCCGCCCCCTCCGTTCGCCGCGGCGTTGTTCTCCAGCGTGCAGCCGTCGAGGGCGAGGGAGCCGCTCCCGGTCATCGACACGGCGCCCCCGGCGTCACCGGCGATCGATGTCCGGATCTCGGTGGTCGAGACGGTGCCGCTGGAGTTCCGGAGATGCATGCCGCCGCCGAACTGTCCGGACACGCCACCGGTGATCGTGCAGTCGGCGATGACGAGATCCGCAGCGAGTCGGATCGCCATCGCGCCGCCGTTCCCCACCGATTGATTGCCGCTGAAGACGCACCGCCGAACCCGGAGCGAGGCGGCATCCGACCAGATGGCGCCGCCCCGATCCGCGGCGTTGTCGATGAAATGGCAGTCCACGATCCTCGGCTCGCCCCCCTCGATGAAGATCGCGCCGCCGTCGCCGAGACCGCCGGGCTGGAGACCGGCGCCGTGCCCCTGCACACCGCGACGGAAGGTCAGCCCGGAGATGCGGGTGCCTGCGGACTGCCCGCCCGCGAGGACGAGAATCGAATCGCCCAGTCCGGTGCCGTCGAGGATCACGGTCTCGGGGGCGTCGGGATCGCCGATCAGGTGCAGGTCCTTGCCGCCGAAGTCGATCGCCTCGTTGTAGACGCCCGCCGCGATCTCCACGATCGATCCCCCGGGCGCTGCCGCCACCGCCGCGGCGATCGTCGGGAAGACCCCCGGCACCGGGAAGGTCAGGGTGTCCTGGCAGATGTCGGGAATGTCGTCGAGATTCCGGTCCTGCAACTCGCCGTCGGCGAGCTGGCACTCGTCCACGAAGGTGTCGCCGTTGCAGTCCAGGGCGGGATCGATCCAGGTCTCCACGAGGTCGGGGGCGGCGAGACAGCTGGCGCAGGTCGCCGCAAACCCGTTGGATCCGTCCTGATCGACGAACGCGTTCACGACCGGGGGATACGGGTTGCCGCAGAACCGATTGTCCACGAGGACCGGAATCTCGGCGTCGTTGGTGGCGCTCGAGATGATCACTCCGCCGCCGCTGTGGAGATTCCGGGCGAACCGGCAGCCGTCCACGTCGATCACGCATCGAGCCGAGGCGACCGCGGCGCCCTCCGGCGACTGGTTGTCGTCGAACAGGCAGTCTTCGAGCAGCACATCCGCATCGAGTGTGTAGAGACCGGCCCCGTAGAGGGTCGCGTCGTTGGCGACGAACCGGCATCGCCGGAAGATGGCGCTGCCGGACGAGATCGCCCCCGCGCCACCGGCATCGGCGGTGTTGCGATCGAGGATGCAGTCCTCGACGAGGAGGTTCACCCCCTGGGCGTAGACGCCGCCGCCCGCATCGCTGAGGCCGCCGAAGATGGTGAGGTTGCGAAGGGTGACCGAGTCGCCGGCGGTCGATCGGGCATCGACGACGCCGGCGTTCACCGCGCCGACGAGCACGATGTCCGCGGCGTTTCCGATGCCTTCGATGACGATGCTCCGCTCGAAGATGTCGATCGCCAGTCCGGCGGAGAGGGAATAGGCGCCGGGATGCACGCGGATCACATCGCCGTCGGAGGCGGCGAGGACCGCGGCCCGGACGGAGGTGAAGTCGCAGGAGCCGTTCGGACAGACGTCGAGCGTGGCGGCGGTCGCGGCGGACGACAGGACGAACGCCCCGAGGGCGACCAGCCCGAAGGGCACGCGGAGGACGAGAGAACGCATCGGCATCCCGTCAGGGTACGGGAGCGGTCCCCGGTCATCCAAGGGAAATCGGGGATTGCCGTCGGCGACCGCATGCGCGCCGATCTGAGCGGAGCAGGTGACTGGGGCGACGGCCGTCACCCAGCGTCTTCCTCCCGCCACGGCCCCCACGAAGGGGAGCGACTCGGGAAGCCGTGCTCGTCAACGCCCGGCTTCGATCCGGGTCCGACTCGCGTCCAGCAACGCCGCGGTCGCGGCGTCGCGCCGTGTCTCGCCCGGGATCGGTTCGAGGGTCTCGCCGTCGCGGGTGAAGAGATCGCGGTCCTTGCACCAGCCGTGGCATTCGAGGATCCAGTGCCTCGATCCGGCATCCTGCGGGGCGGCGTAGGACAGTTCCACGCCCTCCCCCGGGCCGATCGTGACGACCGCGCCGTCCGCGGCGGCGACGAGGTCCTGCACATCGCCGAAGCGCGTGTACCGACCACGCTGGTGACGCACGTCCCAGAGCGGCGTGCGACTCGTCCAGT
>JAUIHC010000476.1 GCA_030432455.1 Phycisphaerae bacterium
AGCGGGAGGGACGAGAGCAGCAGCGCCAGGATGAAGAACAGCCGTCCGAAGAGGTTCCCGAGCACGATCTGGAGGGCGTTGAGGGGCGTGGTGAGCAGGATGTCCCACGTCCGCGGATTGGCCTCCTGAGCGATCGCGCCCGCCATGAAGATCGGGGTGAGCAGGCAGATCAGGGTCACCTGGCCGACCGCGACGACCCAGAACGCCGTCGCCCCGCCCTGGGCAAGCTCCCGCAGCGTGCCTCCGGGCGTCCCGATGAGGCTCACCAGCAGCACCACGATGAGAATCGCGAGATAGCCGCTCCGGACATAGAGATGCCGGAGACGGGCCGATCCACCCTGCACCAGACGGATGCAGATCGGATTCGTGGGAAGGAGATCGGACATCGTCCGCAGGAAACCGGCCATGCGTGCTGCGACTCCTTCACGGAGAGCGGCCCGGGGATCCGGAGACCAACCGCCCGCCGACCACCCCGAACCACGGTCGAAACCCACCGGATCTTGACACTTCCGGTCGGTCGGCAATACTACCGAGCACCACAGTCCGGAACGAGCCGCGTGGCGGCTCGCCGGTTCATACGGCCAACCCCGGCTTTCCGGCCGGGCGACGACCGATCTTCGGACGGTGACCGATCCCGGGCTCGACCCGACGACTCCGGACCGCCACCGACCGACGGCAGACGCGTGACAGCACGCGTTCGCCGCATAGATTCCCTCTCGCGTCACGCGTCTCGATCCCCCGTTCACCGGCGTCCATCCGCGGATACCTCTGGGCCGACCGACTTTCGAACCCCCCTCATCCCGCGTTCCGGCCCGTCGCCTCGAGATCCCTCGTCGGCCCCGGTCCGGCCCTCGTGGATGCCGTTCTCCGGCTTCCGAGGGGCGTTCGAACCGTGTCCCCGCCCCCGGCGGGCCCTGTCCGGATCCTGACCTGCCCGAGAATCGTCGCCCGTGCCCCGCCATCCCTCGAACAGAGGCGGTGGGCCGGTTTTCCGCTCGCGGAGGGCGACATGTCCACTCCCATCCTGATCGCAGCCCTCGACCCCGCCGCCATCGGCATCGGGGCCGGCATCGGGCTCGTCGTCGGCGGCATCGCCGCCTGGCTCGTCATCGCGGCCACCACCGGCAAGTCGATCCGGACCGCCAGGGCCGAGGGCGCCTCGATCGTCGAGAAGGCCCGGAGCGACGCCCAGGCTGAAACCCGCCGGATCGAGACCGAGGCCGAGAAGCGGATCGAGGATCGTCGCAAGGCCGCCGAGGCCGAATCGGCCTCGATGCTGGCCGAGGCGAGAGAGGCCCAGACCCGGGCCACCAAGCGGGAGGAGACGCTCGACCAGAAGCTGGAGCAGATCAACCGCCGCGAGGAGCGTCTGGAGAAGAAGGAGTCGAGACTGGACGACCTCGTCGCCGAGCGGGAGTCCGCCCTCGAGTCCGCCAGGACCACCGCCGACCGACTCAAGGACCGCCTCGCCGAGGTCGCCTCGATGAGCCGGGACGAGGCCCGCGACGCGCTCATGGTGGAGGTCCGCCAGGAGGCGGAGCACGAGGCGGCGAAGATCGAGCAGGAGGTCATCGAGGCCGCCGAGGAGAAGGCCCGCGAGAAGAGCCGCGAGATCACGCTCATGGCGATCCAGCGGTACGCGGCGGAGAACGTGAGCGACTCGACGATCCGCGCCGTGAAGATCCCGTCCGACGACATGAAGGGCCGGATCATCGGTCGCGAGGGTCGGAACATCCGGGCGATCGAGAAGGCCACCGGGGCCGACATCCTGGTGGACGACACCCCGGGAGTCATCAGCGTCTCATGCTTCGACCGCGTCCGACAGGCGATCGCGGCGGAGAGCCTCCAGAAGCTCGTGGCCGACGGTCGGGTGCATCCCTCGCGGGTCGAGGAGATCGTCGCCCAGACCAAGCGGGACATCGAGGACCGCATCAAGCAGGCCGGTCAGGAGGCCGTCGTCGAGGCGAACCTCCGCGGCGTGCACCCGAAGGTGGTCGAGGCGATGGGCAAGCTGTCCTTCCGGACGAGCTACGGGCAGAACGTGCTGCGGCACTCGATCGAGGTCGCGTTCCTCTCCCAGATGATCGCCGACCAGCTCGGACTCGACGGTCAGATCGCCCGCCGCTGCGGGTTCCTGCACGACATCGGCAAGGCGATGGACCACGAGATGGAGGGCGGCCATCCGGCGATCGGCATGGACTTCGCCCGCAAGTTCGGCGAGAAGTCCGAGGCGGTCCTCAACGCCATCGGTGGTCACCACGCCGACATCCCCGCGACCACGCCGTACACCCCGATCGTCATGGCCGCCGACGCGATCAGCGGCGCCCGCCCCGGCGCCCGTCGCGAGTCGATGGAGATGTACATCAAGCGGCTGGAGCAGCTCGAAGGCATCGCCCTCGATCAGCCGTATGTGGACGAGGCGCACGCGATCCAGGCAGGCCGCGAGGTCCGGGTGATCCTCAATGCCCGTCAGGCCGACGACGCGACCGCGCACAAGATCGCCCGTGACATCG
>JAUIHC010000037.1 GCA_030432455.1 Phycisphaerae bacterium
CAATGGTCGAGCGTGGCGGCGTTCGGTGAGCGTCGGGATCGCCGCCCCTCGCCCCACTACCCCCGCCGGAACTTCTCGGGCAGTTTGTACGGGCCGGGCTTGAGCACGCGGGTCCCGCATTCGGGGCAGGCATTCCGCGTGTCGTCCGCCCAGAACGCCTCCATCGCGTCGCGGAAGTGGTGGACGATGTCCTTGCAGTCGAACGCCTGGTCGTGGACCAGCGCCCCGCAGTTCTCGCAGTAGAAGATCTGGTGTTCGATCTCGCCTTCGGGACGCCGTCGCTCGACGACCAGGCCGAGGGTGTCGGCGGGTCGGCATGGGGCGTGCGGGACGTTGGGCGGTATGAAGAAGGTCTCGCCCTCGCGGATGCAGTGCTCGACGATCCTTCCGCCTTCCCAGGTCTTCACCACGATGTCGCCCTTCAACTGGATGAAGAACTCCTCGCTGTCCACCTTGTGGAAGTCGTTGCGGGCGTTCGGCCCGGCGATCACCATCGCGAAGAAGTCGCGGCCGCTGTAGAGGTACTTGTTGCCGACCGGGGGCTGGAACGCCTCGCGATTCGCCGCGACCCATGCCAGGAGGTCGATCGGCGGGGTCACCGAACCATCGAGGGCGAAGCCGTCGGGCTCGTCCGGGGTGTCGGGGTTGGTGACGACTCGGTCGGCAGCAGCGGTGTGGTCGGTCATGTCGATGGCTCGCGGAGGTCGGCACGGTCGAAGGCGACGGGTCCGCAGGAAGGGTATCGCACGAGACATCGCGTCGGCCCGGGTCCTCGCGTACCGTCGCGGCATGACCGTCGCCCCGACGACCGCGAGCGATTCGTTCGACCCGGCGGGCTGGACCGCGTGGCCCGCCGGAGAGCGGCGGGGTCGCACCGTCCTGCTGCTGGTCGCGGACTTGGCGCTGGCCCTGCTCGCGGGCGTGATCGGGGGTGACGCCCTCTGGGGCGCGACCGGGCTCGCCCTCCTGCTGGTCTCGCAGAATCGCTGGTTCCTGCCGACGACCTATGCGGTGGACGGCGAGGGACTTGTCGCGGGATTCCCCCTTCGACGGCGTGCGATCCGCTGGCACGACGCTCGACTGCTGGTACTCGATCCCGCGGGCGGTTGGCTGTCGGACTCCCGCCGATCGCGACGCGGCGGCATCGACCTCTACTGGGGGCCGGACCCGGCGGGGTCGCGGGCGCTGGTGCGACGGCGGGCCGAGGCTGCAGTGGCGGAGGGCGCGGCGATCGAGATCGTGACGGCGGGCGACGCGGAGCCCGATCGGTGAGCCGTCGGCGCCTCATCGACCGGCTGCGACACGCCTTCGCGGTCGAGGATCCCGACGCGTTCACGCCCACCGATCGCGAGCGGGAGATCGCGGTGCGGGTCTGCCGCGAGATCGTGCGACGCCGGATGACCACGCCCGCGATCATGCTGCTGGAGATGTCGCGGCCCCTGAACTTCCTCGGCGCCCAGGCCCTGCACTTCTTCAAGCCGTTCGGCTCGGTCTTCGTCGACGCGGGATCGTGGGAGACCTTCGCGGCCTTCGTCGAACGGCGGGGGTCGGTCGAGTTTCTCTGTCGAACGCTGGAGGACGAGGCCGCCGCGACTCCGCGGGACCATGCCGAGATCGAGGGCGAGTCCGACCCGCGCGATGCGGACGCGTGATCCGGGCGTCGAGGGTTCGAGTACCGTGCAGGGCACCGTCCCTTCCCAGATCCGACCCCGGCCGGACCAGATCCGCATGCACGCCGACGCGACCGCCGCTTCCCGTCTCGACCCGTCCCGCATCAAGGTCATCGTCGCCACCGACTGCGGCTCGACCACGACCAAGGCGATCATGATCGAGGAGGTGGACGGCGTCCATCGGCAGACGCATCGCGGCGAGGCCCCGACGACCGTCGAGGAGCCGTTCGCCGACGTGACCGTCGGCGTGGTCAACGCGATCACCGAGCTGCAGGAGCTCTCCGGTCGGCGGCTGATCGCCGACGACGGCACGATCATCCGCCGCGACTCGATCGACGATCCCGAGGGCTGCGACATCTACATCTCCACGAGTTCCGCGGGCGGCGGGCTCCAGATGATGGTGGCGGGCGTGGTCCGCGAGATGACCGCCGCGAGTGCGAAGCGGGCGGCGCTCGGCGCCGGGGCGATCGTCATGGATGTCATCGCCAGCAACGACAAGCGGAAGCCGTACGAGCAGATCCAGCGGATCCGCGAACTTCGGCCCGACATGGTGCTGCTCTCGGGCGGCACCGACGGTGGCAACACCACGCAGGTCGTCCAGCTCGCGGAACTCGTCGCCCCCGCGAAGCCGCGTCCGCGCTTCGGCTCGGCGTACCAGCTCCCGATCATCTTCGCGGGCAACAAGGACGCCCGTCCGGAGATCGAGCGGGTCTTCGCCGAGCAGCCCGACACGACCGGCGGCTTTGATCTCTCGCTGGTCGAGAACCTGCGTCCGACGCTCGAGCAGGAGAACCTCGGCCCGGCCCGCGACCGCATCCACGATGTGTTCCTCGAGCACGTCATGGCCCACGCCCCCGGCTACGACAGACTCATCGACTGGACCGACGCCCCGATCATGCCGACCCCCGGCGCCGTCGGCGACATCCTGCAGACCATCGCCCGCACCCAGGGGATCAACGCGGTCGGCGTGGACATCGGCGGCGCGACCACCGATGTGTTCAGCGTCTTCGACGGCGTCTTCAACCGCACGGTGAGCGCGAACCTCGGGATGAGCTACTCGATCTCGAACGTCTGCGCCGAGGCGGGCATGGACCGCGTGCTCCGCTGGGTCCACCTCGACATGGATGAGCGGGAACTTCGGAACCGGGTCAAGAACAAGATGATCCGCCCGACCACGATCCCGCAGAGCGCCGAGGCGCTGGTGTTCGAGCAGGCGGTCGCCCGCGAGGCGCTGCGGCTCGCGTACCAGCAGCACAAGGAGTTCGCGACCACGCTCAAGGGCGTGCAGCAGCAGCGGACCGTCGGCGACGTCTTCAGTCAGGAGGTCGGCGGGGCGAGCATCGTGGACGGCATGAAACTCGACCTGCTCGTCGCCTCGGGCGGCGTGCTCAGCCACGCGCCGCGGATGCACCAGACCGCGATGATGCTGATCGACGCGTTCGAACCCGAGGGCTTCACGACCCTCGCGAAGGACTCGATCTTCATGATGCCGCACCTCGGGGTGCTCGGCTCGGTGCACGAGAAGGCCGCGATGGAGGTCTTCGAACGCGACTGTCTGGTCGTGCTCGGCACCTGCGTCGCCGCGAAGGGCGAAGGCCGGACCGGCAAGCCGTGCTTCTCGTACCGGATCTCTGGCGGGGCGATCGCGGGCGGGGAGGCGAGCGGACAGATGAACTGGGGCGATGTCGCCCTTCTCGAACTCGGCGTCGGCGAGACCGCGGAGGTCGAGGTGAACCCGGTCCGGGGCGTGGACTTCGGCAACGGCCCCGGCAAGAGCGTGAAGCGGACCGTCAAGGGCGGGACCGTCGGCATCATCCTCGATGCCCGCGGACGCCCGCTCGTGCTGCCCGAGGATCCGACCGAGCGACGGGCCGCGGTGCGTCGGACGATCGACGCGATCCGCCTGTACCCCGACAAGGAGGCGGCGCCCGCGGGCGCCTGAGACGCGCGATGGCCAAGGCCTACACCCCCGGACTCAAGGTCTCCGCCCGCACCACGCATCGCGTGCGACGGCTGCTTCCGATTCCCGGCGACGTCCGGGTCTCGACCGGCGATGTCGTGTCGGCGAACGATGTGGTCGCCGAGACCTTCATGGAAGGCGATGTGCATCCGATGAACATCGCCAACCGACTGGGCTGCTCGCCCGCCGAGGTGCCGACCCTCATGCTCAAGCCCGAAGGGTCGGCGATCGAGGCCGGCGAGCCGATCGCCCGGTCCAAGGGCATCTTCGGCATGTTCAAGACCGAGATCGCCGCCGAGGCGACCGGCACGCTCGAACAGGTCTCCGCGACCACCGGCCAGGTGATGATCCGCGGGGCCGCGATTCCGGTGCAGGTGAAGGCGTATCTCGCCGGCCGGGTCGTCGAGGTGCTGCCGAACGAGGGCTGCATCATCGAGAACGATGTCCTGATGGTGCAGGGCATCTTCGGCGTGGGCGGCGAGACCGAGGGTGACATCCGCGTCGCGTGCGCCGATCACGAGCAGGTGCTCACGCCCGATCTCGTGACGCCGGAGATGGCCGGAGCGGTGATCCTCGGCGGCGCCCGCATGACGGTCGCGGCGATCCGTCGGGCGATCGAGGTCGGGGCGGCCGCGGTGGTCTCCGGCGGCATCGACGATCAGGACCTCAAGGACCTGCTCGGCCGCGACCTGGGCGTCGCGATCACCGGCAACGAGACGATCGGCATCACCGTGATCGTCACCGAGGGCTTCGGCGACATCGCGATGGCGGCCCGCACCTGGAAGTTGCTCGCGTCGAAGGCGGGACGGCGGGCGAGCGTCAACGGCGCCACCCAGATCCGGGCCGGCGTCATGCGGCCGGAGATCCTGGTGCCGCTCGAGGCGGGCGAGAACGAGGGCGAGGTCGATCCGACCATCGCCCACGAGGCGGGAGCGCTGGAGATCGGCACCACCGTCCGCGTGATCCGCGATCCGTACTTCGGCCTGCTCGGTCAGGTCTCGGCCCTGCCCGCCGAACCCGCGGTGCTCGGCTCGGGCTCGAAGGCCCGTGTGCTCGAGGTCAGATTCCCAGACGGCGGCACGGCGGTCGTGCCCCGCGCGAACGTCGAACTCATCGAGGGCTGACGCATGCGACGACGACTTCCGGCGACCACCACGGCGGTGCTCGCACTTCTCGTCTCCGGGGCGGCGCTCTCGCCCGATGCGGTCGCGGCGCCACCGCCGCCCGACTCGGTGACCGCGATCGATCGCCCGGGTGACGGCGGCGGCGTGGCGGAGGTGTCGTGGACGCCGGCGCCAGGCGACGCTCTGATCGTCGGCTGGCAGGTCTGGCGGACCGAGACCGACTCCGAGACCGGGTCGCGCGACGCCGCGGAGCGGGCGTCGGCCCTCGCTGCGGCGGAATCGCAGGCCTACGACGAGGCGTACGCCCGGCTGGTCCAGGTCGAGGGCATCGCCCCCGAGGATGCTGCGGTGCAGGCCCGGGCGGAGGCGCGGGACGCGGTGCGGGCGATCGCCCGCGACCCGGACGCGCTCGAGACCACCGAACTCGGGCCGCACGGTCGGCACTGGGTGCTGGTGGACACCGTGGATCCGGAGGTCACCTCGATCGAGGTCGGCAAGCTCGATGCCGCCGACCGCTACTCGTTCATGGTGTACGCCCTCGAGGACGGGCCGAACGGCGGGGTGGAGCGAAGCACGCCGTCGGCGATCTCCGCCGAGGTGGCGCCCGTCGCCGCCCCGGTCGATCTGCGGCGACTCCCGCTCCTCGTGATCCTCGCGGTCCTCTGCGGGGCGGTGCTCTTCTTCATCCTGCAGGCCCGTTCGGGTCGCACGCTGAAGATCCGGAAGATCGCGGGGCTCGCCGCGGTGGACGAGGCGGTCGGTCGCGCCACCGAGATGGGTCGCCCGATCCTGTTCGTCCCCGGCATCCAGGACATGGACGACCTGCAGACCGTCGCGGGCATCACGGTGCTCGGGAGGGTGGCGAAGACCGCCGCCGAGTACGACGCCCGCATCGAGGTGCCGACGAGTCGGTCGCTGGTCATGAGCGCCGCCCGCGAGGCGGTGCACGCGTCGTACCTCTCCGCCGGCCGCAGCGACTCCTACAACCCCGACCTCATCTACTACGTCACCGACGAGCAGTTCGGCTACACCGCGTACGCCTCCGGGCTCATCGTCCGCGAGAAGCCCGCGGCCTGCTTCTACATGGGCTGCTTCTTCGCCGAGAGCCTGATCCTCGCGGAGACCGGAAACTCGGTGGGCGCGATCCAGATCGCGGGCACCGCGATGCCGAGTCAGCTGCCGTTCTTCGTGGCGGCCTGCGACTACACGCTCATCGGCGAGGAGTTCTTCGCCGCGAGCGCCTACCTCTCCGGGCAGCCCGACCAGCTCGGCAGTCTGAAGGGGCAGGACATCGGCAAGATCCTCGTCGGCATCACGCTCATCATCGGCTGCCTCGCGGCGACCGTCGCGGCCCTCACGGGCAGCTCGGGCCTCGAGGAGGCGGTGATGTGGTTCAAGAACTCGGTCCTGAGCGCCTGAGGAGACACGAACCATGAAGAGAACCGTTCCGCTCATCATCACCGCCACCGTCGGCGTGGTGCTCATCGTGTCGAACTTCATCCCCGCCTTCCGGGCGTGGGGCGAGGAGGCGACGACCTTCTTCTCGATCATCGCCGCGATCGCGTTCGTGCTCGGCGGCGGCAGTCTCCTGAAGGTCCACCTTCGGAAGATCTCCGACCGCAACGCCGGATGGGGCTATTCGATCGTGGTGCTCGGCACCTTCTTCGCGACCCTCGCGGTGGGGCTGCTGAAGATCGGAGTGACCCCGAACCCGGCGTTCCCCGACATGCCGTGGGCGGGCGACGTGCAGGCCCGGGGCACCGCGTTCTGGTGGGCGTACGAGTACACCTTCAAGCCGCTCACCTCGACGATGTTCGCGATGCTCGCGTTCTACATCGCCTCCGCGGCGTTCCGGGCGTTCCGCGCCAAGAATCTCGAGGCGATGCTGCTGCTCGGCACCGCGTTCATCATCCTGCTCGGCCGAACCTTCGCGGGGTACTGGCTCACCAGCTGGATCCCGATCGACGGACCGTTCAGCGGGCTGCGGATCGAGGAGCTGAGCGTCTACATCATGCAGGTGTTCAACACCGCTGGAAACCGCGCGATCATCATCGGCATCGCGCTCGGCATCGCGAGCACCAGTCTGAAGATCCTCATGGGGCTCGACCGCTCCTATCTCGGCGGAGGGAACTGACCCATGAGCTTCCTTCAACGAATCGAGAACGCCGATCGTCGCTGGGTGTTCCTGCTGATGGGACTCGCGGTGGCGGTGCCGATCATCTACATCGGGCTCACCGGCAAGACGCTGCCCGAGAAGGCCACGCCGCTCGCGGAGAGCGCGTTCGAGGTGCTCGACGACCTTCCGTCGGGCTCCCGCATCCTCCTCGCCTGGGACTTCGATCCCGCCAGCGAGGGCGAGCTCGGACCGATGGCGACGAGCTTCATCCGGCAGTGCTCGCAGAAGGGGCACCGGATGTACTTCATCGCCCTCTGGCCGGTCGGCGCCCAGATGATCCGCTCGACCACCACGAAGGTGATCGGCGGGTACTACCCGGATCTGGAGTACGGCCGCGACTGGGTGGACCTCGGCTTCAAGGCCGGCAACGAGGCGGTCATCAAGACGATCGCCACCGACTTCCGGCAGATGTTCCCCGCGGACGCCCGCGGCACGTCGGTCTCCGCGATCCCGATGATGGAGGGCATCGCGAGCCTCGCCGACTTCGACGCGATCGTCAATGTGAGTGCGGGCTACCCCGGCAGCAAGGAATGGGTGCTCTACGCGGCGACGCCGCTGAAGAAGCCGCTGGTCGTCGGCTGCACCGGCGTCCAGGCGCCGCTGATGTACCCCTACGTCCCCAATCAGGTGCGGGGCCTGCTCGGCGCGATCAAGGGCGCCGCGGAGTACGAGTCGGTCGTCAACGGCTGGGTCCGTGAGGATTCGATCCGCAAGACCCTCGTCGCCGGCGGCATGGCCGAGTCCGAGGCTGCGAGCACCGCGACCACGCTCGCCCGTGACCCCGACGATGCGGGAGCCTGGTCCGAGACCGCGGCGGCGGCGAGCCTGACCCCCGAGTCGAAGGCCGCCGTGATCGCGCTCGCCGCCGCACCGACCCCGGGCATCTTCCTCGAGGCCCAGCGTCGCATGGGTCCGCAGCTCGTCGCGCACCTGCTCATGATCGGGCTGATCGTCATGGGCAACCTCGTCTTCTTCGCGTCCCGTCGCCGGGGAGGTGGTCGATGAATCGTCAGAACGTCGGTGTGATCGTCGTCTTCCTGATCCTCGGCGTCCTCGTCGCGGCGCGGGCGTTCGTGGGTGACGGGATGGGTCGCGTCTACACCCGGCTCGACCCCGTGGAGATGGTCCGGATCGATCGTCCGGTGCTCGATGCGACGCTCGTCGAGACCGAGACCGAGACCCAGACCCAGACCACCGAGTCGGTCTGGGTGCGGTCCGATTCCGACCAGGCCCGCGACTTCGCGACGGCGTCCTCCCAGACCGTCGCGTGGAACCGGTCCGAGCCGGTCACGCCCGCCGAGGCGTTCGCGGCGTTCGAGTCGGGCGAGACGGCGGGCATTCGACTCGACTGGCCGCGGACCATCGGGCTCTGGGTCGCGGCGTTCTTCACGCTCGCGATCTTCTCGTTCCTCTACAAGGACAACCCGTTCTACAAGGTGGCCGAGTCGGTCGTGGTCGGCGTGTCGGCGGCGTACTGGATGGTGGTCGGCTTCTGGGACATGATCGTGCCCAACCTGCTCGGCAACCTCGCCCCCGGCTTCGTGCAGGCGACCTTCCTGCCCGGGCTCGACGCCGCGAGTCCGCAGTGGGCGTACCTGATCCCCGCGACCTTCGGGGTGCTGCTTCTGACCCGGCTGCTTCCGAAGGGCCAGTGGCTCAGTCTCTGGACGCTCGCCTTCATCGTGGGCACCACCGCGGCGCTCCGCATGGTGGCGTACATCGAGGGCGACTTCCTCAGTCAGATCAACGCCACGGTCCAGCCGGTCTATCAGGTCGTCACCGATGCCGACGGCGGCGTGGACGGCTACGCCACCTTCTGGGCGAGCCTGCGGCAACTGACCCTGCTCATCGGCGTGCTCGCCTGTCTGACGTACTTCTTCTTCAGCGTCGAGCACAAGGGGGCGGTCGGCGGCGTGGCGAGGCTCGGCATCTGGTTCCTGATGATCACCTTCGGCGCGGCCTTCGGATTCACCGTCATGGGCCGCATCGCGCTGCTCGCGGCGCGGTTCGAGTTCCTGTTCGACGACTGGCTCTGGCTGATCGATCCGACCAACCAGCGGGTCGTCGCGTCGGCGGTCGGTCTGCTCGGCTGATCGACGTCTGGCGATCGACACGAATTTCCGCGGCACTTCCGAGAGGAGGTGCCGCGGTGTCGTAGGGTGCACGCTCATCCGAGGGGGCCATCTCGGAGCCGGGCCCAGCCCGGGCAGTGGACATGTGCGAGGACATGCGTGAGGACCTGCGTCATGGCAGGGAGACCGGTCGTTCCGCGGAGCGATCGGAGGCGTTGGCGGGGCAGGAGCGACGGCGGCGGCAGGTGAGGCAGCAGGCGGCGCGGGCCCGGGTGGGTGCGATCGCGCTCGGGATCGCCGCGGCCGGGGGCGCGACGGCGTCGGCCCGGGCGGAGCTGGCCGCGGCGTGGCACTTCAACGACATCAAGCCCCTGGGCATGATCGAGGCCGACGCCGGGAGCGGCTGGCTCGATCTCGCCGGGGTCGGAGGCGAGGCCGATCTCTTCAGCGGCACCGTCGAGAACGCGCTCGACGACTGGCGGGCGGGCGACGCCCTCGGTCTCCGGGGAACCGCGGAGGGTGGGTCGCTGCAGTGCTTCGTGCCGATCGAGCCGTCGTTCGGCGAGAACGCATACGCGGTCGCGGTCTCGTTCGCGACCCGTCGAAGCGCGACCGGATTCGCGGAGCTGCGGCTCGATGCGTGGAACGGCGGGGCGTGGATCGCGATCGACACGCTCTCGGTCGGCACCGACTGGTCGGTCTCGGAGGCGAGCTTCGAGTTGTCGCACTGGGCGACCGGCGTGGAGTTCCGGCTCGTGCCGCTTGGGGCCTCCGCCGGTTCCGGCACGTTTCGGCTCGACAACCTGGTCGTGGACGTGACGACGGTGCCGGCGCCGGGGGCGATCGCGCTCGCGGTGACGGCGATGGGACTTCGGAAGGGACGACGTCGGGGCCGCCTCGTCGGGGTGGCGAGGGCATAGGTCCTGTGTGACGGATCGATCGGGACTTCGAGGCCCGAATTCGAGGCCTGACGACGACCACCCGCATCGTCGGGCTGCATCGACGATTCTCAGGGGAATCGCCTGCGTCGCCCTCCTCGCTGGAGGCGGCCTCCGAACCTCTCGGGTCTGACGCCGATCCGTCACACAGGACCTCAGGTTCCGCGTCTCAGCGGGCGGCGGTCGAGGTTCGCTCGGCGGCGGCACCTCGGGCGGCACCTCGGGCGGCGAGCTCGAGGGCGAGCTCGACCGCCGCCCGCATCGATCCCGGATCCGCGGCATCGCGTCCGGCAATGCCGAACGCGGTGCCGTGGTCCGGGCTCGTCCGCACGATGGGAAGTCCGAGGGTCGTGTTCACCGCCTTGTCCCAGCCCAGGAGCTTCACGGGGATGAGTCCCTGATCGTGGTACATCGCGACCACGAGGTCGTGTTCGCCCGCGGCGGCGGCGATGAAGACGGTGTCCGCGGGCAGCGGTCCGGTGGCGCGGATGCCGTGCCGCACCGCGACATCGACCGCGGGGGCGATCACCCGTCCGTCCTCGTCGCCGAGGATGCCGTTCTCGCCCGCGTGCGGATTGAGGCCGCACACCGCGATCCGCGGTCGCTCGATTCCGAGGTCGCGGCAGAACTCGTGTCCAAGCTCGATCGCCTCGTGCACGCGGCCGATGGTCAGGAGGTTGCGGACGTCCATCAGCGGGACGTGCGCGGTCGCCAGCACCACCCGGAGCCGGGGGCTGGTGAACGCCATCGCCTGTCGCCGGGCCTTCGTGCGGTGGGCAAGCAGTTCGGTGTGTCCGGGCCAGCGGAATCCGGCGAGCGACCACGCCTCCTTGCAGATCGGGGCGGTGACGATGCCGTCGGTCCGTCGGGGATCGCCGGGGCTGCGGAGGGCGTCGGTGATCGCCTCCTCGACGAACGCCTTGGAGAGATGACCGGCGATCCGGTCGGGCCGGATCTCGCTCGGCGGATGGAACTCGGTCTCGTCGAAGTCGACGACGGTCACCGGGGCGAGCAGATCGCGGCTCGCCCGCTCGGTGCCCTGAGCCACGCGGAACCAGTAGGGTCGGATCCGGGCCCGGTCCGCGGCGAGGGTCAGCATCTCGTTGCGGCCATAGATGACGAAGCGGGCCCGGCGATGAAGTTCCGGATCCGACAAGGCCTTGACCACGACCTCCGGGCCGATCCCAAGCGGATCGCCCATGCTGACCCCGATCACCGGACATTGGTCGTTCACGGACATGCCGGGAGTCTACGTGGCCAGGCACACCCCACGACCACCGCGACCTCGACCACGTCGGCTCCGACTGTTACTCGCGAATCTCGACCGTCGACGTTCCGGACCCGAGGATCTGGAAAAGCAATTCGACGTCGTCGCCGAGCAGTCGCAGCGATCCGTTGGTGCACGGGGTGCCGACGGTGGCGGGCTCGGTGGTCCCGTGGAGACCGAGGCTGCGATACGCGGGATTCGCCCGGTCGGCCTCGTCGAGCGCCTCCAGCCCGATCCAGTGCTCGCCGATCGGATTGCCGGCGTCATCGGACTTCCAGAAGCGGCCGGTCGCCGGATCGGTCCATGACGGGTTGCTCGACTTGGACCCCGGCTTCACCCGGAAGAGTCCGGTCGGCGTGAGCCCGTCCATCCCGATGCCGACCGGCATCGCGATCAGCAGATCGCGACGCCCGTCGGTCTCCTGAAACACCGCGAGATCACGCTCGGAGAGATCCACGACCGCATGGAAGCGGCCGTTCGGGAGCCAGAGGTCCTTGCCGGCCCGCACGCTGTTGGCGTTCTTCAGCCCGTTGATGCGGGCGAGGAAGTCGGCATTCACCTCGACGTTCTCGTTGCGGATGATCCGGCCGAGGACCTCGTTGGGCATCACGCGATGCGGTCGGGCATAGGGCGACTCGGCTCGTCCCGGCGTCTCGAGCAGCGTGCTGTCGGCGAGGCGTCGCGACAGTCGGGTGGCGTTCGCCCGGTGACTGCCGTCGAGCCCGGCAAGCCACGCCCGGGTCAGCGACGCCCGGGCCGTCACGGGGTCGGACGACGCCTCGACGGCGGCGGCTTCGAGGGCGGCGATCGCGGTGCCGCTGCGGCGGGGGCCGGGTCGGCCCGACGATGGTTCGCCGGCGGGGTCCGAGGCCGCGGCGGTCGGGTTCGCGACCGCCCGATCCGGCGTGGTGGGTGCGGGGGGTGTGGAGGGCGGCGTGGTCGGGGACGCCGGTTCGCGACGGATGGGGCGGGACGGTGGCTGGTCCACCGGATCCGCGGGCCGCTCGAAGGTGATCTGCGGTGCGATGGGATCGGCGGATTCGGTCGCCGCCGTCGGCCGAGTCTCGGCGTCATCCGGCGCGTCACCGCTCATCCACCACCAGCCGACCGTCACGACCGCGCCGATGCCGATCAACCACCACCAGATCGGACGGCGTCGCTTCCGCCGACTGCTCATGTACGCACGGCGACTTCCGGATCGAGCGGACTGACTGGCGAGGCCCATGGGGACGACTCTCCTCGGAGCGGACACACGACGGGGACGGCGACCGGGCGCGCGCGCCCCCGGTCTCATCGGCCAGGCGCGGTCCGGGGATGGAGATTCCGAGTCGAGGCGGCGGTCGCACGCATGGTGGACAGGCGGCCGGAACCGGATCAGACGGACACCAGATCATCGACGCCGGCGTCGTGAGGCTCGACCGGGACGCTCGTCACCACCTGACCGGCGTGGCAGACCCCGACCCGCCGCACCCGCCCGGGCAGATCGGCGAGCAGGCGATCGTAGTAGCCACCCCCGCGACCGAGCCGGTGGCCGGCGGTCGTGAAGGCGACGCCCGGCACGAGGATCAGGTCGAGGGTCGCGGGGTCGACGAGGCTCAGCGGCAGGTGCGGCGATCGGAGGTCGTAGCGATCCCGAGCGAAGGCCGACGGATCGAGACTCGTGATCCGGGCGGGCACCATGCGACCCCGCGCCTCGAGCACGACGGGCACCGCGACGGTGCATCCGCGATCGAGGAGCAGCTCGATGGTGGGGTCGAGATCGACTTCCAGTCCGTCGGAGAGATACGCCAGCACGGTCCGGGCCTGCGAGCGGTCCACCAGATCGACGATCCGTTCCCGGGCCGTCGCTCCCGCCCGCCGACGCTCCGCGTCCGGCATCCGCCGAAGGGCGGCGCGGATCTCCCTCCGCAGCCGCGTCTTCTCGCGTTCGGCATCCGACCCGACCCCCGTCACCCGGCGGCTCCGTCGTCCCGGCGGTTCCGCCGTCGCGTGCGGACGATCTCCAGCCGCGCGGCCTGACCGGCCTCGGCTCCGTGTTCGGTGGGCGTGTAGAAGACCCGCTCGACGCCAAGGTAGTCGGTGGTGCCGACGCCGTCCTCGGCGGTGTGCGGCGAGCGGTAGTCGGGCGCCTCGGGCGCCCGACCCTTCTTCATCCCGCTGATGAGTTCGCGCGGGACCGGCTGCGTGCGACCTTCGCGGACGTCGGACATCGCGGACCAGATCGCCACGCTGGTCGCCGGGCTCTTCGGCGCCATCGCCATGTGGATCGCGGCCTGCGCGAGCGTGAGCTGGGCTTCCGGCATGCCGATCTTCTCGACGAGAGTCCACGCGGCGCTCGCGACCTGGATCGCGGTCGGATCGGCCTGACCGATGTCCTCGCTCGCCAGAATCG
>JAUIHC010000477.1 GCA_030432455.1 Phycisphaerae bacterium
GGCGGGCGAGGTGAACACCTCGATGCCCCACTATGTGGTCGATCGGGTCGCCTGGGCGCTCAACGAGCAGGGCAAGCCGGTCAAGGGCTCGCGGATCCTCGTCCTCGGCCTCGCCTACAAGCCCGACGTGGACGACACCCGCGAGAGCCCGAGCTTCGAGCTCATCCAGCTGCTCGAGGAGCGCGGTGCCGAGGTCGAGTACAGCGACCCGCATGTGCCGATCACCCCGCGGGTGCGGCGCCACGACCTCAAGATGACGAGCGTCGAGCTCACCCCCGAGAACCTGAAGTCCTTCGACTGCGTGCTGGTCTCGACCAACCACGCGACCTTCGACTACGCCGCGGTCGCGTCCCACGCCCAGCTCGTGGTGGACACCCGGGACGCCATGCGGCCCTTCCACGCCGAGATGGGCGACCGGATCGTGCTCGCCTGAGCCCGGACCTCTCCCCCGACCCGAGATCTCCACCCCCGGCCCGCCAGGGCCGGGGGTGTTCGCATCGGGACGCCACCGCCGGGATTCCGTAGACTCCGGAATCGCGCTCCACTTCGGGGCCGCGACGATCCCGAGACCACCGGAAGGCCGTCATGAGCGACACCCCGACGATCATCTACACGCACACCGACGAGGCCCCCGCCCTCGCGACCTACTCGTTCCTCCCGATCCTCCGGACCTTCGCGGAGGCCGCCGGGGTGTCGGTCGAGACCCGCGACATCTCGCTCTCCGGACGGATCATCAGCCAGTTCCCCGAGCGTCTCACGCCCGAGCAGCGACTCGACGACCATCTCGCCGAGCTTGGTCGCCTCGCGACCACGCCCGAGGCGAACATCATCAAGCTGCCGAACATCAGCGCCTCGATCCCGCAGCTCAAGGCCGCGATCACCGAGCTGCAGGCGCAGGGGTTCGATCTGCCGAACTACCCCGACGACCCCGCGACCGACGAGGAACGCGACATCCGCGCCCGCTACGACGCGGTCAAGGGGAGCGCCGTCAACCCCGTCCTCCGCGAGGGCAACTCCGATCGCCGCGCCCCCAAGGCGGTCAAGGCCTACGCGAAGGCGCATCCGCACCGGATGGGCGCGTGGAGCGGCGACTCGAAGACGCATGTCTCAAGCATGGACTCGGGAGACTTCTTCGGCAACGAGCAGTCGGTGACCGTCGATGACGCCACCGAGGTCCGCATCGAGCACGTCGCCGCGGACGGGACCGTCACCGCGCTCCGCACGCCGGTCGCGATCGAGGCGGGCGAGGTGATCGACGCGACCTTCATGTCGAAGGCGGCGCTGGTCGCCTTCCTCGACGCGCAGATCGCCGAGGCCCGCGAGCAGGGCGTGCTCTTCTCGCTGCACATGAAGGCCACGATGATGAAGGTCAGCGACCCGATCATCTTCGGCCACGCGGCGCGGTCGTACTTCAAGCCGGTCTTCGAGAAGCACGCCGCGACCTTCGATCGCCTCGGGGTCGATCCCAACAACGGCTTCGGCGACGTGGTCGCGAAGATCACGGCGCTTCCGGACGCGGAGCGGGCCGAGATCGAGGCCGACGTGCAGGCGGTCTACGCGGCGGGTCCCGGCATCGCGCAGGTCGATTCCGATCGCGGCATCACCAATCTCCACGTGCCCAGCGACATCATCATCGACGCGTCGATGCCCGCGATGCTTCGCGAGTCGGGTCGGATGTGGAACGCCGCGGGCGAGACGCAGGACGCCAAGGCGGTCATTCCCGACCGCTCGTACGCGGGCGTCTATCAGGCGGTCATCGACGACTGCCGAACCCACGGCGCCTACGACCCCGCGACCATGGGCAGCGTGCCCAACGTCGGCCTCATGGCGAAGAAGGCCGAGGAGTACGGCTCGCACGACAAGACCTTCGAGATCCCCGCCGCGGGCACCGTGCGGGTGGTGGACGGCTCCGGGGTCACGCTCATGGAGCACACCGTCGAGGCGGGCGACATCTGGCGCATGTGCCAGACCAAGGACGCCCCGATCCGCGACTGGGTGAAGCTCGCCGTCTCGCGGGCCCGGGCGACCGGCAGCCCCGCGGTCTTCTGGCTCGATGCGGGCCGCCCGCACGACCAGCAGCTCATGCGGAAGGTCGAGCGGTATCTGGCCGAATACGACACCGCGGGCCTCGAGTTCCACACCATGGCCCCCGCCGACGCCTGCCGGTTCAGTCTGACGCGGATCCGCAAGGGCGAGGACACCATCTCGGTGACCGGCAACGTGCTCCGCGACTACCTCACCGACCTCTTCCCGATCCTCGAGGTCGGCACCAGCGCGAAGATGCTCTCGATCGTGCCGCTCATGAACGGCGGCGGCCTCTTCGAGACCGGCGCCGGTGGCTCGGCCCCGAAGCATGTGCAGCAGTTCGAGAAGGAGAACCATCTCCGCTGGGACTCGCTCGGTGAGTTCCTCGCCCTCGCCGCGAGCTTCGAGCATCTGGCGGATCGGACCGGCAACGCCGGGGCCGCGGTCCTCGCGAAGACCCTCGACGAGGCGACCACCCG
>JAUIHC010000478.1 GCA_030432455.1 Phycisphaerae bacterium
CGCCGGGCGAGGTCATCTGCAGCAGGGCGATGAGTCGGGCCTTGGCGTACGCCTCCGCGGGGGGCTTCGAGCCGTCGTAGGTCGGGTCGTCCTGCTCGCGGTTGCCGGTGTCGAAGGGGCGGTCGGGATTGTGGATCTTCGAGACCAGTCGATCGGTGTCGTGGCTGTCCACGAGGTTCTGCAGGGCGTAGGTCACCTCCGCCGGATACGCCTCGCGATGGTTCTCGAAGCGGCGGGCGGCCTCGCTCGCAGAGATCTTGTGGTTCTCGTGGCCGATCCACGCGTAGGCGATCTCGGCGAAGGGATAGTTCATCACCGCGTCGAACGTGCGGCCGTCGAGCCACTCGGGCTTCGTCTTCCAGATCTCGCCGACGATGTACGCCTCGGGGTTGATCGAGCGGACATGGGCGCACCACTCGATCCAGAACGCCATCGGCACCTCCTCAGGCACGTCGAGTCGCCACCCGTCGATGCCGTCCGACGGATCACCGTCGCCGTCGGGGTCCATCCATCGCCTCGTGACCGCGAAGATGTGGTCGCGCAGCGTCTTGGACGCGAGTCCGTGCTCGGGGCTCTTGCGGAAGGCGGGCAGTTCGCCGAAGCCCGCCCAGCCGTCGTACTCGAAGGGGTCCCAGCTCCGCACGCTGAACCAGTCGGCGAACGGCGACGCGACGCCGCGGGCCGCGACATCCTGGAACGCCGGGTGCGCGGTGCCGACGTGGTTGAAGACGCCGTCGAGGATGACCTTGAATCCGCGCCGCTTGGCCTCGCGGAGGAAGTCGAGGAAGACGAGGTCGCTCTTGGACCAGGTCCAGGTCGACGGGTCGGCCATGTCCTCGCGGGCGATGGTCTCGGCGAAGTCGGGCTCGCCGGCGCCGAAGTGCTCGTCCACGTGCCGGTAGTCGGTCGCGTTGTACTTGTGGTGCGTGGTCGCCTGGAAGATCGGATTCAGGTAGATGGCGTTCACCCCGAGCGACTCGAGGTACGGCAGTTGCGCCTTCAGGCCCTGCAGGTCGCCGCCGTAGTGGCGATCGAACACGAAGTACCGGTAGAAGCTCTGGCCGTCGGTGCCCTCCCAGGGACTCGACTCGTACCACGGGAATGTCCACGGCCGCACCGGATCGTGGTTGTTCGAGGCCTCGCCGTCGCGGAACCGCTCGACCATGACCTGATACCAGACGGCGTCCTTGGCCCAGTCGGGCGTGCGGACGCTCGGCGCGGCGGCGTGATCGAGCGTGTAGGTCCGGGGGTGACGCACCCGCGTGTCTCCATCCTGAAAGAGGAATGTGTACTGGAGGCCGTCACGGCCGGCCGGAAGATCGATCCGCCAGCGGTCGAATCGGTCCGATCCTCCCGCGGGTTCGAGCGGAAGTCGGGATCCGTCCTCGAAGGCGATCCAGACCCTCTGGACATCGCCCCGAAGGGTCCGCATCGCGATCCGGACGCCATCATCGGGCAGCGGCTGCAGATCCCGCCAGTCGGCGGGATCGTGGCGAAGGGCGGCGCCCACGATGCGTCCGTCCCGCGGTCGCACCGATGCGGGATCGATCAGGGCCTCGACGCCGAGGGCGAAGACGGTGTTGTCGCCGCCGTGTCCGTCGGGCTCCCGCTCGGGATTGGCCGGGTCGGGGATCCACTGGTCGTCGTTCAGGACGAACTTGTAGCGGTGGGTGCCCTCGGGAAGCTGGAGCGTCGCCGACCATCGCCCCTGTGCGTCCCGTC
Source organism: Phycisphaerae bacterium (assembly GCA_030432455.1). Taxonomy (GTDB): domain Bacteria; phylum Planctomycetota; class Phycisphaerae; order Phycisphaerales; family SM1A02. The sequence continues at coordinate 1,723 of JAUIHC010000478.1, forward strand.
TCATCGGACCGGCGTCGGGGTTCCAGCCGTTGAAGCTTCCGGCCAGCCGCACGCGGTCGGCCTGAACGCCCTCGAGGAGGAACGTCGTCCGCCAGTCGCCGGTCGAGAGCGGCACCGCCCGGATGCTCCGCGGCGTGCGCTTCGGGTATTCGCGGGGGAGGGCGGCGACCGGCTCGGTGGGCGGCCAGTCGGCGGCGACCGCGGTGGCCGGTGCCGCCGAGCAGAGCACCGACAGCCCGACGAACGCCGGGATCGCGAGTCTCGACAACGGGTGTCTCATGCGGCGTCACTATACTCGGCGCGCGATGGAGCCCCCACGCCCACACACCCTCGGCGGCCTGCTCGCGATGCTCCATCGGCGGGGTCTCGCGGTGCTCGCGGCGGGGCTGGTGGTCTGGGCCTTCGCCCGCGTGGGATGGCGGGAATCACAGCGATGGATGGCGGACTCGGACCCCGAGATCGTCGAGCTTCGCCTCATGCACTGGTCCGGCGGTGGCGGCCAGCAGGAGGATGAGATCGTCGAGTCGTCGATCCGCGCGTTCGAGGACCGTCACCCCGGTGTCCGGGTGGTTCGGATCAATCCCGGCGACAGTGGGCAGTACTTCACCAAGTTGCAGACCATGATGGCCGCGGGCGAGCCGCCCGATGTCTTCTACATGGACTTCGGTCGCATGGCCCCCTTCGCCGAGGCGGGGCAGCTGGAACCGCTCGACGCGTGGTTCGACGCCGAGCGGGCGAGCGAGGCGCCCGACGCCCTTCCGGTGGACGACTTCTTCG
>JAUIHC010000479.1 GCA_030432455.1 Phycisphaerae bacterium
CCGCTCCATCCATCACTCCACTCCAACCAGCATCGGTCAACAGGTCCACTTCCGCGAACGTCAAATGTGATGTGTCGGCCTTCAGCCCGATCGTGCTTCGGATTTCATCCGCGCGCTTGAGCGAACGGACGGTGCCAACAACCGAGTAACCCGACGCAAGTAACTCGGCAGCGACGTGCTTGGCGATGTATCCACCAACGCCTGTAACAACAACTGACTGCATATCAATCACCTTCCATTTCCTGTCGGCTGTCCATTGGGTAGCTGGCTTGCGTGAAATGCGGAGTAGGCGGCGAAACCCGCTCCCGCGATCCTTAGGACGTGTGCCGCAGTCCATAAGCCGAGGCTCGTGACGAATGCTGATTCGGTGAGCTCGCGGGACCAGAAGGCAATGTTCAAGGGCAGGTGGACTGCCGTGGTAACTCCGTAAACAGAGGCAAGACCCAGCATCGTGTTACGCCAGCGGCGTCGTTCCTGCGATCCCTTCGTGCTCCGCCTCATGAGCGTGATGGATCCAATAAGGGCCGGGACGCTGGTTATGAAGACGGCAGGCAGAAGGAACACGAAGTACTCGGCGAACCAATCTTCGAAGGCGCTTTGTTCAGCTAAGTAGAAGAAGGGAACAAGACCGAGTCCGATTGCGAGCATGACGCCGAGGAAGGCCGCGCTTCCAATAACCGTGATTGGCACGGTGGTGACTTTCATAATGCAACAGAGTCTCGCGTCGTCCGATATGGCTTGTCAAGTGCAAGTGAAAAGCGACCGCGTGGTGGCGCAGTGGACTCGAGGCGCGGCGGGTGTGATCATCGGGCTGACGGTCTGCGACGCAACACCGGGGCGATGCGATCCTCAGCGGCGTTTCCCAGCTGAGCGCTAGTCGATCACCCGGCTCGACCGGGAGTTCTCGAGAGGGGGAGGCTTCGGCGTCCCCCTCTCGGCTGTTTCGGCGCCCGGAGGTTCACGGCCACTCGATGTTGAGTGCTCGCGCTGCGGTGCTCATCTTCATGACGAGGCGGTGAGGTGCGCCGGGAAGTGGTTGAAAGTCGTGTCGCTCGTAGAACGATCGGGCGGCCGCATCGATCGCGTCGACGACGATCACTCGTCCGCCGACCTCCCGGGCGGCGCCAAGGATGGTCTCTAGGGCGCGAACGAGTAGTTCGGCGCCGAGGCCCTGGCCGTGCAGCGTCGTGTCGAGCGCGAACTTGGCGAGCAGGACGGCGGGGATGTTCTCTGACGCTCCTCGTGTGAGCCGTCGCGGCGCCTCTCCTCTTCTCAACAGGTGGGGTGCCAGCGAGAAGTACCCGATGACCCGTTCGTCTGCGTCGATGAGCAGGTAGGTCCGGATGCCATGACCGGTCGCCGGCGCCGCGTGGAGCGCGAGCCACTCGTCAAGATCGTCGTTACCGCAGGAGAACCCGGCGAGGGACTGCCGGTCGAGGCGTTCGACTCTCAGGCTCACCCTCGGGCGATTCGTTGCCGTTCACGCAAACTCGTAGCGGCCGCTCGCAACCCCGGCGCCGCCTCGGGCTCGTCGAGCGCCTGCACGAGCTGATCGAAGTAGTCCTCCGGAACGGCGGTGACCCACGAGGCTGAGAGAACGCGGTCCGCCTGATCGACCGCAGCGCCGACCAAGAAGGCGGAGGTGGACAGGCCAGTGAGCGTCGCAGCCCGTTCGATGAGCGCGCGCTCGTCCGGTGAGAGTCGTGCCTCGATTCTCTCGGTCTTGACCGCCATGGCGCCTCCTTCTGGCTGTACGGACAAGTGTACGGTATTCGTGGCTGTGGGATCGCTCCATCGATGAGGTGCGGCGACATGACGATGTGCTTGTGGTGCGCTCACCCTCGAGAGGGGTCGAAGGCGGGATCCCTCTGCCGGCAACAACGACTCTGTCAGGCCGGGTTCGTGGACGATCGATGGTTGCGGCGGTCGATGCCGATGCGTCGTGCGGGTCGTCGGTGTCCTCGAGGGGCGTTATGGCGGCCGACACTGGCCGAGACTCGAGGGCACCGGTAGCATGTGAAGCGTGCCTAACACCGAGGTGCTCGTCGCGCGTTCCGATGGTCTCGGTCATGCCGGCGGCCGTCTGTCAGTGGAGTCCGTTGGAAAATCCTTCGGCGGCGCGACGGTGCTCCACGACGTCACTCTCGATGTCGCCCCCGGCGAGATCGTGGCGCTTCTCGGGCCGAGCGGCTGCGGCAAGACGACCCTGCTTCGGTGCATCGCGGGTCTCGAGCGAATCGATCACGGTTCGGTCACGGTCGAGGGCCGCGTCGTGGCCGATCGCGGCACCCATGAGCGCCCCGAGCGTCGCCGCATCGGCATGGTCTTCCAAGATTGGGCGCTGTTCCCTCATCTCAGCGTCGCCGACAACGTCGGCTACGGCCTCGACCGAGCCGCGCGCGGCAGTGGCCGCGTGGAGGAGTCCCTCGACATGGTTGGACTGTCCGGGCTCGGTGAGCGGATGCCCGCGACCCTCTCCGGCGGCCAGCAG